>JADFXA010000362.1:1740-2447 GCA_015233755.1 Desulfamplus sp.
CTTAAATGATTTTGCAAATAAGGTTTCAAGCTCTTCATTTGCTGCTTTTTGCGTTGAAAAGAAAAGCACTCTTTGAGATTCATGATTCCAGAGAACATCATATATATTAGGTGTAGAGGGCATCTGACTCATAAGTTTGTCTGCAATATTCTCTCTTATCTCTTTTTTTTCGTTTTTTGAGAGAAACTGACGTCCCTCTTCTTTAAGTTTTTTCTCAATTTCAATTGAAACATGTTTTTGAATTATCTTTGAAGGAACGCTTTTTTTATCTATCCTGAAAGAGAATAGAAAAAAATCTCCAAAAGTGAATGTAAATTTTTCAAAATCAGGATTAAAGTTACTTTCAAATGGTGTCCAACCCATTGTAACCTCAGCATATTCATCTTCAATTGTGGTAATTGCGTTCTGTTTAAGTCCAGCGTGTATGGTCTCCATAATATTCTCTTCAATTTTTCCATCCACCCTGTATCTTGCAATAGATACGCTTGATGACAACAAACCCATAAATACTCCAGTTTAATTTTCAGTTAATAATTTTTAAATTCAATCAAGCCTATTTTATCTATACTTAAAAATTGGCTTGTGATCGTCTAATGTAATATTCATTCCCTTAACATAGTGTGTTGTATTCTCGTTTTAGATGCAACAACACAATTTCCCTTCCTATAATAAATATCTCATATTTAAGCCGCTTAACGCTGGAGTTA
>JADFXA010000363.1 GCA_015233755.1 Desulfamplus sp.
CTGCGTTACAAAAAAAGATACTCCAGCATCAATCATCTTTTTCATTTTATCTAACTCATTCTCACGATCAGCCCCGCGAAGGCATGTATTCAGGGTAGAACCTTTTAAGAAATCAGGCTTACCTGCAAGTTCAACACCTGCCATATCGCGTCCGTTCTCCATACTTTTAAGACCTTTTAAAAACTCATCTAAAGTAACATCGTAAACCGCTTTTGCAGTGTGGTGATCTCCGAAACTTGGATCTTCGCCGGTTACTGCCATGAGTGTATTGATACCGCAAGCAGCAGCAGCCAAAACATCTCCTTGAAGAGCAAGTCTGTTTCTATCCCTGCAACTGACTTGTATAACAGTATCAAGCCCTTTTTTCTGTAATATAAGTGCAGCACCAAGAGAACTCATACGCATTACAGCATTGCCCATTTCAGGAACAAGGAACGCATCAGCAACCCCTTTAACATTTACTGCATTTTTTACCATTGATAAAACATCTGTCCCTTTAGGCGGTTCAATCTGCACAAGACAGGCGAATTCACCAGCTTCAAACTTTTTTCTAAACTGCATAGATGCACCTCCGAAAAAGCGGTTCGGTTAATAGATTTTAAGGTTTTTATTAAAAAACAGAAATTATGAAAAACAAATATAAGCTATAAAAAAACAAATAGACTTTGTGAACAAGAGAACAGTAAATTCAAGATAACATAACTATTCTATTTTTTGGAAATTAAATTTTGTCTCTCTGGCTTTTTTTCGCTCTTGCTGAATTGAACGCTCTTTTTCTCTTTTTACGGTTTTACGCTGTTTTTTCTCAGCATATCTCTTATTAGCTGGTGTATTTGGCATTTTTTCCGAAAAATCAATCTTTCCCGTTCTCTCACGGAAATATAGGTTTATTGGAGTTTTTTCAAGTCCTGCAAATTCACGTATCTGGTTTAATAGATAACGCTTATATGAGAAGTGTACAGCATCTGGATAGTTGACAAAACAGACAATTGTAGGTGGTTTAACTGATACTTGGGTTGAATAATAAAATTTAAGTCTTTTTCCCTTGTGAAGAGGTGGTTCTGACCTAAAAACTGCATCTGTAATTATACGATTTAAAAGAGCAGTGCTAATTCTGTTGGAATATTCTTTATAAACACTTTCAACCATATCAAGAATTTTATGTGTTCTTAAACCTGTTTTTGCAGAAATAGTAATTGCAGGTGCAAAAGATAAAAATTTTGACTGTACACGTAGAGAGTCGAGAAATTTTTTCTGATCTTTTTCATCTTTATCAACAATATCCCATTTGTTGAGCAAAAATACCGCACCACAGCCTCTATCTTGTGCATATCCTGCAATGGTTATATCTTGATCTGTTACCCCTTCGCTTGCATCAATTAAAATAAGAGCAACATCACAATCATCTAAACTTTGCAGTGATTTTATAATTGAGAATTTTTCAATTTTTTCTGTAACTTTACCTTTGCGCCTTATTCCTGCTGTATCAATTAATCTGAATCTACGTCCATTATGTTCAATAGTTAATGAGACAGAATCTCTTGTTGTTCCTGCCTGTTCACTAACCATGAGACGATCTTCTCCAAATAGTTTATTTATAAGAGATGATTTGCCAACATTAGGACGTCCAGCAACTGCTATACAGATCTCCTCTTTAGAATTTTCAACGTCAATTTTTGGTTCATAGTGAGGGAAAACTGTAACCACCTCATCAAGAAAGTCATCTATACCCAAGCCATGTTCTGCAGAAACTGGATAAAATTTATCAATACCGAGTGCATAGAACTCAGAAATATTATTATGCTGACTTTGATTCTCAATTTTATTTATGAGATAAAATATATTTTTTTTAGAACGCCTTAAAATATCTGCAAGGTCTCGGTCAAAAGGGGAGACTCCCGATTTTCCATCAAGGACAAAAACAACGATATCAGCCTCACTAACAGCTATTTCTACATGCTGCCTTATCTCGGCTGAAAAAAAATCGTCATCAGAAAGGAGAAATCCACCAGTATCAACAAGCGTAAACTCTTTTTCGTTCCACACAGCATCTGCATAATGTCTGTCACGGGTAACACCGGGAAAATTATCAACTAATGCCTTTTTAGAACGGGTGATTCTATTAAAAAGAGTTGATTTACCAACATTTGGGCGTCCCACAAGGGCAACAACTGGCTTCATTATATTTTATAATCTCCATATTTAATGTGTATAGATTTGAAACTCTTAATAAGTTTCAAATCTTAAATTACAATCTTGAACGAATCAGAACTAAACAATTAGCAGCAGAAAAATTATATCAGCCTCTTTATCCTACACTCTTCTACATAATTATTTATTCTGACAAAAGGAACATAGATATGATCAGTGCCTGCAATGTGGTTAACTAACCAATCTTTTAAATTACTTACAGAATCATAGGAGAGATTTTTCTTATCTTCAGCTA
>JADFXA010000364.1 GCA_015233755.1 Desulfamplus sp.
CCAAACTGGCAAATGTACTGTGGCAATGGTTCGGTAAAAAAAAGTGGCTTTCAATTATTTCAGTATGTTATGAAAACAACTTAAAAAAATTACCGAATCAGTGTTTGTATATCTCTACAGAATACTATTTGCATTTACAATAATCTATCTGTGAACCTGATTCTTTGAGACGAGCGTATGCTTTAGTTTCGGCTTCTTCTTTTGAATCCGCTTCTACATTAATAAATCCTATTGGTTTACCATTTACGTATCGCCAACATTCATAAGACATTGCTGCATACGCAATAGCTGTGAAAACAAGCAAACCCAATATTACAGATATAAATTTTTTCATTATTTTTTTCCTATTTGAGTAAATTAACAAATTATGTCGCATATAACCAAGATTGAGCAGTTGAATTTTCTGATAAATTTAATATGCTATGCCTCCAATTAAAACAAATAAAGAGAGGTAAATAATTTTGGATATAAAACGTTTGGATCATTTTGGATTAGCAGCAGGTGTAATAAAGGATTTAGGAGTGATTGAGTTGATTGATAAGCACTTTGAGTATGACGATACAGAGCATATTTCTACAGGCGAAGCAGTTGCAGGTATGATAATTAACGGGTTGGGCTTTACGCATCTGCCGATGTCATTGACCCCGAAGTTCTTTGAAAACAAACCACTTGAAATTCTTTTTAGAGAAGGTGTGGAAGCATCTCACTTTAACAGGTTCAAATTGGGAAGAGCACTTGATGATATTTATGATTATGGAGCAGAAGCACTGTTTTCGGAGATAGCAATAAAAGTGTGTGAGAGAGAGGGAATCAAGAGAGATTTGAGTCATATAGACACCACTACATTTTCATTGACAGGTCAATATCTTCCAGATTCAGATGAGAATGAAATTATTATTACGCATGGATATTCCAAAGCCCACCGCCCAGATTTGAAACAGGCAGTGCTTGAACTTGCCTCAACGCAGGATGGTTCAGTGCCGTTTATCTGTAAATGTCATGATGGCAATGCGTCAGATAATACTATTTTCAAAGAGCGTGTATCAAGTATTTTAGAACAGATTAAAGCAGGAGAGCCGCCAACGTGTGTTGTAATGGATTCAAAGGGTTATAGTTCACAAAATGCAGAGAATCTGAAGCAGATAGCGTTTATAACCCGTGTTCCAAACACATTTTCTTTAGTTGGAGAGAGTATAGACAAGGCACTCTCTAATGAAGATTGGCATATAATCAATGAGGATTACAAATGCCAATCGTTTGAATCGTTCTGCTTGGGATTTAATCACAGATGGGTTGTGGTGTGGTCAAAAGGAGCTTATGAACGAGGTATATCAAGTATTGGCAAGAAGGTGGCAAAGGACAAGGATAATATCGGTAAGCAACTTAAATCATTAAATAAAAGAGCTTTTTCAAGTGAAGCAGCAGCCTTGTCTGAATTGAATGTGATAAAAGAGAAATGGAAATTCCACAAGGTTGAAGCAGTGGAATACGAATTTAAAACAAAGTATGCAAAAGCAGGCAGACCAAACGGCGAGACATCGGTTAAACAGGTTGATGTCCACATAAAAGCCTCATTTACAGAAGCAAAAGAGACTATTTTGGAACAACAGCAGCGAGAGGCGTGTTTTATACTTGCAACCAGTGTAGATTCATCAAAATACAGCGATGAAGATGTTTTGTCCAACTACAAGAAGCAATCCTGTGTTGAAGGAGGATTCAGGTTTCTCAAAGACCCGCTGTTTTTTGCATCCTCCCTGTTTTTGAAAAAGCCTTCAAGAATAGCAGGGCTTTTGATGGTTATGACATTGGCTTTAATGGTTTATAATGTTGCTCAAAGGAGACTTCACAAGGCAATGGAGGCTCACAATGAAACTATTCCCAATCAAATTGGCAAAAAGGTTCGTAAGCCAACGCTAAGATGGGTCTTTCAGACATTTGAAGGGATAAATTTTGTAAAAACGATAACTGGAGAGAGTGCTCAGTGTATAATACATGGTATCAATGATTTACATAAAAAGGTTATCAAGCTTTTGGGAGGAGCTGCATGCGAAATATATCAAGTTGCTACAAATTGAGGCTGCTCAATGTCGGATATAACATTCCAACCATTATAAATGCTCATTACCAATCATATTTTAACTTTTTGTTTTCATTTGTTTGTCCTCCTGTATAATTAATGTTGCAAGTTTCTAATTTGCTATATATATAATTGAACATATAATTATAATTTTACATTGATGTGTTTTTTTGTATGCATGAAGCATGTTTAGGTCAATTTTAGATACATTAAATTAAGACATTTTTTGGTTTTGCCCAATTGTTCCTTTAGTTATTACAAACATATTCGCCAATTTCATTTAATGAATAAGAGTTGTATTTACTTCCCATGGCACCCAAAAATCCAGTAGCCCATTCGCCACTAGCATTCTTATATACAAC
>JADFXA010000365.1 GCA_015233755.1 Desulfamplus sp.
CCCCGCAACTGAATATTTGGTTACTGCTGGAAAACCTGCATCCATAAGGGCTGCTAATATTGCATCTGATTTTTCTGGACGAATGATCGCTCTTATCATTATCATAATTCTATTTTTCTCCTTAAATATTCAATCTTTAGAGTTTTATTGTTATAATTTTAGAGAGTTACCTCAAAGTTATGAAAATTAATATTTATCTATTTTTATCTATTAATAAAAAACTCTAATAGATTTATGCTGCCTGCATGAGACCATATTCCATAAGCAGCTGTTCAAGCGTTTCGATCTCAAGAGGCTTGGGGATAACAAACATCTTATTTTCGTCAATAGCCTTAGCAAGCCCTCTGTATTCATCAGCCTGTTTTGCATTTGGATTCCATTCTATAACTGTCTTCCTGTTTATCTCAGCTCTTTGAACATCGTTATCGCGTGGTACAAAATAGATCATTTGTGTACCTATTTTTTTAGCAAGCTCCTGAATCATCTCTTTTTCATTATCAACATTTCTGGAGTTGCATATAAGTCCTCCAAGACGCACCCCTCCTGATTGAGCATACTTCATAATACCTTTGCAGATATTGTTAGCAGCATACATTGCCATCATTTCGCCTGAACAAACTATGTATATCTCTTCTGCTTTTCCGTCACGTATCGGCATTGCAAATCCTCCGCACACGACATCGCCAAGAACATCGTAAAATGCATAGTCAAGCTCTTCTGATTTTTCGTACGCACCAAGAGATTCCAACATATTTATTGATGTGATTATACCTCGACCCGCACACCCTACACCTGGTTCAGGTCCTCCTGATTCTACACACCATGTTTTGCCGTATCCTGGCTTTCTGATGTCATCAAGCTCCACATCTTCTCCCTCTTCTCTTAGAGTATCAAGAACCGATTTTTGGGCAAGCCCCCCGAGAAGCAGACGTGTTGAATCTGCCTTAGGATCGCAACCTACGACCATGATTTTTCTACCCATTTCAGCAAGCCCTGCAACTGTATTTTGAGTAGTTGTTGATTTGCCAATTCCTCCTTTTCCATAGATTGCCACTTTTCTCATTATGCTCTCCTTGTTTAACATTAAGCCTTATGTGTTAGATTCTCAGCGTCCTATTTTCGCCGTTGTAAATATTTATGGCAAATGGCGTGCCAAGCAAAAACATTGGTTATTATATCCTTTAAAAACAGTGAGATATATTTTTAAAATACTAAAATTACGATTATTTTAGATGAAAATCTGAAGCTCTTTTTTGAGATAGATTAACTAAAGTGTAGTTGGAATACAAAAAGGTAGGAGAGTTGATTTGTTGTGCTTGTGGTTACTAAAGAATTATTTTGTCCACACAAATATTAGAACAAAATGATGCCCATTTTTTTGAAACAATATTGTAATATTAATAGTGTTATATGTACATGAGTGTAATTAATTTAATTATCAAAGTTTTTTGTTTATAACTTATATATTTATTCAAAACTACTAATAAGCCTTTAAAAATAAATATGTTATACGGCAATCTCATTATCAATAAGAAATCTTGGTCTCAAAAATGCATATGTTTTAAATTGTAGAATTTAAGAATTTTGTAGCGGTGTAAAATTTATAAGATAACCTTAAATTTCAAGATGATTTGAAAATTGATAATACAAAATAACCCAAAAGATTTGAAAAAATTATGCAATCTACTGAAAATATTAAAATTAAATTTGAACAGACCAAAGAATCAACAGAGAGATTTGAGTTAATGGCGTTGTACAGCATAACGCAGCTTATAGGTACGGCTGTTAATCTTGAAACTACTCTTTCCAACATTCTTAAAGTGCTTAATGATACTCTCAAGATGGAGAGAGCAACTTTGCTCTTGATAGATGAAGAGAGTCAGCTTCTTACAATACGTGCTTCCTGCGGTCTATCAGCAGAGGAGGAGCTAAGAGGGGTTTATAAACCTAATGAAGGTATTTGTGGGCAGATTTTTCAAAGAAGTTCGCCTTTTGTAGTACCAGATATTCACAGCGAACCAATGTTTCTAAATCGCACAGGTGCCAGAAAAATGTTTAGCAAAACAAAACTTTCATTTCTCGGTGTTCCGATTTTAGTCAGAGGCAATCCAGTAGGGGTGGTTACTGTTGACAGGCTTTTTGGTCCTGAAGTCTCTTTTGAGGAAGATATAAGGTTCCTTACTGTTCTCTCAACACTTATCGCTCAGTTTCTCCAGCTACATGAAGAGATTCGCAGAAAAGAGGCAAGATTGAAAGAAGAGAACCGTTCATTAAAGGCAAAACTTCATAATTTGCATGATGGACACTTTATTGTTGGGCACTCCAAACCAATGCAAGAGGTATTCAGCATTATAGAAAAAATAGCAAAAAGCAATGTCACAGCTCTCCTGCTTGGAGAGTCAGGTACAGGAAAAGAGCTGGTTGCAAGGGCGATTCA
>JADFXA010000366.1 GCA_015233755.1 Desulfamplus sp.
TCGCTACAGTTATAAATGGAGGTATCGCACCGGTTTCTAAAGAGATGTTTCTTAAAGAGAAATTTGAGAAATGGGGTTGAAGATGACAAAGCCTTATCACATCTTCATACCCAATTATATTCATTGCACCTTCAATAACATGCTCCAGCTCACGGACATTACCTGGCCAATGATAAATTTTAAAGATATCGAGAACCTCTTTAGATAGGCATACCACATTTTTTCCAAGAGCCTTATTGTGTTTTTTTATAAAATGGTTAACCAGAAGCTCAATATCTCCGATACGTTTGGAAAGAGGAACTATAGATATAAAAACAACACCAAGCCTATAAAATAGGTCTGATCGGAGAGTTCCCTCTTTTATAGCCACATATGGATCTGTGTTAACGGAACTTATTATTTTAACATCAAAATCAATCTCTCTTAATGCACCAACTCGTCTAACTTTTTTCTCCTGCAAAACCCTTAGTATTTTGCTTTGAAGCCCTATAGGCATAGAGTTGATTTCGTCGAGAAATATAGTGCCTCCGTTGGTTCTTTCAAATAGACCGGCTTTATTCAATGAGCCTGTGAAGGCTCCTTTTGATGTTCCAAATAAAATACCTTCAAGCAGGTTTTCAGGTATTGCAGCACAGTTTATAGGGGTATATTTATTTGAACTTCTGGAACTATGGTGGTGAATTGCTCTGGCAAACAGCTCTTTACCGGTACCGGTCTCGCCATAAAGCATTATTGGAGAGGGGGTGTTTGCTGCCATTTTTGCTGCATACACTGCTCTTATTAATTCAGGATCTTCTCCAACAATGTTCTCAAAGAAAACATCATCGTCAAAAACATTCTTAGGTAGAGCCATATTTTCAATTGTTTCTGCAAGAACATTGTAGTCACGGACAAAACATATTACGCCTATAATATGGCCATCTTTAGTAAGAGGAAAGGTGCTGTGGATAGTATTTGCAAACTTGCCCATACGAGTGCGATAATATATGGGCTCATCAATAATTGGTGATTTCTGTTTTAGACAGCGCATCATAACGCTTTTTTCTTCGTTGAGATGATACACTTCGGTGATTTTTTTATTTAAAGCATCTTTGGGTTTCAATTCGTCAATACGGGACATTGCATTGTTATAATAAACAATTACCCCCTCAGGGTTGGCAGCCATTACCCCATCGCTGAATTGATCAAATACAGAGAAAAAATCTGCATTTTTTAATGGATGTTGGTATTGTTTCGTAACAGTATCTTCATAGCCTACAAGATTTACCATTTCTTAGAGCCTCTCTTTTTTTCATCAATTTTCCATTCTGAAGATTATAGGCTGTAAAGTATTATTTGAGATCAGGATTTTTTAAGAGTTCATCATATTTAACTCTTCTGTAATTGCGGGCACTATATCAAAAAGATCCGCCTCAACAAAATAGTCGCAATTTGACATTATTGCTGCATTTATATTTTCATTTATCGCAATTATCATTCCTGACATCTTCATTCCAGCAAAATGCTGAACAGAGCCTGAAATACCGCAGGCGATATAAACCTTGGGACTTACTTTTTCGCCGGTTTGTCCAACTTGCATACGATAAGGAACCCATCCAAGATCAACGGCGACACGTGATGCGCCCACAACAGCTGCACTGCCAAAATTTTGAATCGCCTCTGCACAATCATGCAGAAGTTTGAAATTTTCGCCATTTTTCATTGCACGTCCGCCTGATATTATCACATCTGCTGCAACAAGATCATTGCCTGATGAATCGCCTTTTCTGCTTTCAATAAGTTTGATGTTATTTTTAGGTTTAATGTTTGCAATAAAAACTTCTACTTTTGGAGAAATTTTAGTTTTAGATGTTTCTATTTGTGAAGAAGGCTCTATAACATTGGGTCTGATACCAAACAACCTGATATCACCACTAACTTTTATAGTTGCAATGGTTTTACCTGAATAAAGAGATGTTTTAACCAAATCACAACCTTTGCTAACATCAAGACAGTCCATAACCAAAGGGGCATCAAGCTGTGCAGCAATCCTTGGCAGAAGCTCTTTTCCCATAGGAGTTGTAAGGCCAAAAAGAGTTGAAATTTCGTATGAAGTTACAGCCTGTACAAGGGCATCTGACCAGTTAAAAGGATTGAACTCATTTGCTCCATTTTCGCAAGAGAGAGTATCAATACGAATCTCGACGATATTTTGAATTCCATGTTTTCCAAGCTCTTCTTTAAATTTATCGCCATTTTCATTGATAATGAAGGCGTAAAGGGGCGACTCATTTTTTGCAGCACAAGCTATCATGCCATAATTTGCCTCTTTAATCACTCCATCTTTAGTTTCTATAATGACAGCTATTTTTTTCATTTTCAAATAACCTTCTTGATTTAGGGCTTGGTTTTCTTTGGGATCGTACCAAAAAAGATGCA
>JADFXA010000367.1 GCA_015233755.1 Desulfamplus sp.
CAGAAAAGTTAGATATTACAATATTAATTTTTTTTAAAAATATACTTACTTTCACGGCTTTATTAGAACTTTAAAACCACGTCCTCTGGGCGTGGTCATCGACATTAGGCTCTGCCTGCAAACTGTTTTGAAAATCGCGGTGGCGAAGCCATGAATCGGCCGAAAGGCCACGCCCAGAGAATGTTGTTTTAAACTTCTAATAAACATCTTGCTATAATCGGTCAATTTTTGAAATATTACGAGTAAAATTAAACATTAAAACATATATAGGTTATACAAAACAAAATTTTAAGGAGAATTAAATGGCAGACAAAGTTCAAACAGCAATTACACCAACCAGAGAAGAAGATTATCCACAGTGGTATCAAGAGGTTGTAAAAGCCTCAGAAATGGCTGAAAAATCGTCAGTAAGAGGTTGCATGGTAATAAGACCTTGGGGTTATACTCTCTGGGAAAATATTGCATCTACTCTTGATATAATGTTTAAAGAGACTGGAGTTAAAAACGCCTATTTTCCACTGTTCATACCGTTAAGCTACCTCGAAAAAGAGGCCGAGCATGTTGAAGGTTTTGCAAAAGAGTGTGCAGTTGTAACTCATCATAAACTTGAAAAAGGTGCAACCGGAAAACTTGTTCCAGCAGGTGAGCTTGCAGAGCCTCTTATTGTAAGACCAACATCAGAGACCATAATTGGCGAATCTATGTCAAAATGGGTTTCAAGTTACAGAGATTTACCTGTTCTTATTAATCAATGGGCAAACGTTGTGCGTTGGGAGATGAGAACGCGTATTTTTTTAAGAACAAGCGAGTTTTTATGGCAAGAAGGACACACAGCTCACGCAACATCACAAGAGGCAATAGATAGAACAAACATGATGCTTGATGTCTATACAAAATTTGTTCAAGAGTGTCTTGCAATGCCTGTAATTAGAGGCGCTAAAACAGAGTCAGAAAGATTTCCAGGAGCTGTTGATACTCTTTGCATTGAGGCAATGATGCAAGATAGAAAAGCTCTTCAAGCTGGAACATCACATTTTCTTGGACAAAACTTTGCAAAAGGCTCTGATATAAGATTTCAAGATGCAGATAAACAAGAGCAGTTTGCGTGGACAACATCATGGGGAGTTTCAACCAGAATGATTGGCGGCATGATTATGACTCATGGTGATGACGATGGCGTTATAATGCCGCCAAGAGTTGCACCTGCTCATGTTGTGTTGCTCCCAATATTTAGAAATGATGAAGAAAAATCGAAGGTTATGGAATACACAACTTCTCTTGCTAAGGAATTAAGGCAGGTTATATACCATGATCGCAAAATTGTAGTTGAGATTGATGATAGAGATACAGGCGGAGCAAGAGGTTGGGATTGGATTAAAAAAGGAATTCCAATAAGAGCTGAAATAGGCCCTAAAGATATTGAAAAAGACTCTGTATTTGCAGGCAGACGCGACAGATCTCCAAAAGAGAAAAAGGCGGTTAAACGTTCTGAGTTTGTAGATAGTATGGTTGATGTGCTTGATGATATTCAAAGTACTCTGTTTAGCAGGGCATTAGAGTTTAGAAAGGCAAATACAGTTGAGATTGATGATAAAAAAGCTTTCTATGATTTTTACACATCATCAAGTGAAACACGAATTCACGGAGGCTTTTGCATGGCTCACTGGTGCGGCTCAAGAGAGTGCGAAGCAAAGATAAAAGAAGATTTGTCGGTTACTATTCGTTGTATTCCATTTGATAGCAAAGATGAAAAAGGGAAATGCATATATTGTAATAGCGATAGCCATAAAAGAGTTCTGTTTGCTAAAGCATATTAAAAATAAGTTTATGCCCCAATATTAAACACATAATATTCATATGGTAATCTAAAAAAGGAGAATTAATTTATTATGCAAAAATATAAAGACATTATTCAATATGCTATAGATCGTGAGATTGAAGCAGAGCTGTTCTATAAAGAGTTGGAGGCAAAAGTATCAAAACAGATTTTAAAAGAGATGTTTTCAGAATTTGCTAAAGAGGAGAACAAGCACCAGCAGATATTAAGAGGAGTATTTGAAAATAAGGATCAAGATTTACACTTTAAGCCAACTGTTGACTACGGAATATCAGAAACAGTCGTAAAACCAAAAGTTTCTGATCAAATGACATTGGCGGATGTGTTTACCATAGCTATGAAAAATGAAGAAAGAGCCATGAAAATGTATAACTATCTTGCTGATGACTCAACTTCAGATAGCATGAAAAAATTATTTAAAGAGCTTGCAGCTATGGAACAAGGGCATAAGCTAAAGATGGAGAATTGCTATACTGATGTAGCTTATGCAGAGGCATGGTGATTTATAAATTTTATGAACTATTGGTAATGTAGTAGATTTCCTGCAAAACTCGAATTGCTCCCTTAATTTTA
>JADFXA010000368.1 GCA_015233755.1 Desulfamplus sp.
ATGTATAGAAGATCTTCCGCAAACTAAAACAGAAGAGAATAAAGAAGAAGTTGAACATGGTTATGAGACTATTTTGCTGGTGGAGGATGAGCCTGCGATACTGAAAATGGGGAAGATTATGCTGGAAAGTTTAGGATATAAAGTGCTTACCGCTGACCTGCCAATTAAAGCCATTAATATTGCAAAAGAGCACGCAGGAGAAATTTCTCTGCTCATTACTGATGTGGTCATGCCGGAGATAAGCGGCAAGGATTTAGCACAAGATATTTTGCCTAACATTATTCCAAAGATAAAATGTTTGTTCATGTCTGGATATACTGCTGAGGTAATTGCACGTGATGGTTTGCTTGATGAAGGAATGAACTTTCTCCAGAAACCTTTTTCCAGAAACGAACTTGCTGCCAAGGTGAGAAATATACTCAATCGCCCTAATATCAGCATATAATCTCCAACTCTATATTTATACGTCTCTAAAAAAATCGTTAGCCCTCTCAGCAAGACTATTAAAGCCAAAAACAGCTTTGGATGGTCATAAATTGCTTTATCAAGAACATCCCTAAACTATTTCACCACATTTAAAATATGAATCACCTATTCTTCTTGACAAAAATATAGGCAAATAGTTCTATATTCACGAGAAGAGTATGGTGGCAATTGATTTAGTCATAAACTCTCCTTAATTATAATTTTATTTTTTGGTAGTCCTGCAACAAGATGATGTTTTTTAAATATTAAACAATCTGAATCAGGATAGCCAAAGATAAAAGGATAAAGCATGATAACCTATCCTTAAATATCCGTTAATCCTGAACATCCTTATTCAGACAGTAAAAAGTTATCATCATTATAAATTCAAAATAACAATGGAGATAAAGGATTAAAATTGACCTTTTCAACAACAACGGAGATTAAAATTTTAAATAAGGAGTAATTATGCTTAAAGATCTATCGGTTAATTTTGGCAATTTTCTTCTATCATTTTCAGATGCAATTGACATTGCCAACTCTCAAATTGCTTCGCATCAAATACGGACAGCCTTTATTGCATGGGAAATTGCCAAAGCCTCTGGCATTCCAAAGGAAAGAATAGAGAATCTCTTTGTTGCTTCATTATTTCATGATATTGGTGCTTTGTCTTTGGAAGAAAAAATAAAAATTCACAATTTTGATGGAAATTATCTTGCAGGAAATAATCTTGAAGATCACTGCATTCTTGGTGAATATTTGTTTGAAACATGCAGTTTATTTGCACCTGCAAAAACAATAGTCAGATACCACCATAAGCCGTGGCGGCTGTGGGGCACTATTGATAGGCCTGAGGCTTTTGATTCTCAAATTCTTTGTCTTGCCGATTATTTAGAAAGAAAAATAAATCGAAATCAATACATTTTATATCAGGTTGATGGTGTTAAAAAAGCAGCCTCTAAAACCTCAGGGAAGCTTATTAATAAAGATATAGTTGAGTTATTTTTTGAAATCTCTGGTCGTGAAGAATTTTGGTTGGATTTATCATCTCCGCGATTATATTCAGTACTTCTGCATTCAGGACCTTTCCGAGGCAGAGAAATTGATTATGAAAACATCTTTCCCATTGCCTCACTTTTTAGGAGTACGATTGACTTCAAATCAAGATTTACAGCAACTCATTCAACAGGTGTGGCAGAATGTGCGGTTATGCTTTCGAAGATATTTGGTTTATCAGAAAGTGAAATTGAGCAAATGGAACTTGCTGGATATTTTCATGATCTTGGGAAGCTTGCCGTACCGAACTCAATCCTTGAAAAGCCTGACAAACTAACAAACGATGAATTTGCAGTAATCAAACAACATACCTATTACACATATTCTGTTTTGAATACAATTGGTGGACTCAACAATATTGCAGAGTGGGCAGCCTTTCATCACGAAAAAATTGATGGTTCGGGCTATCCTTTTCATGTAGGTGCTCAGAAAATAAATACGGGTTCAAGAATTATGGCGGTCGCAGACATATTCACCGCACTTGCTGAAGACAGGCCTTACAGAAAAAGAATGGAAAGAGAGCAAATTCAAACAATCTTGAAATCACAGGTTTCAAATAATGTACTTGATAAAAAGATAGTCAATTTGCTCATTGAAAATTTTGAGGAAATATCATCTACGGTTACAGAAAAACAACTTCTCTCACGGGAACTATTCGAAATGAAAATTGCCAGCTATAAAAATATAATTTCACATCGGATTTAAAGTAGTCCTACCATAGATGACGCTATGACAGCCGCATTTATGGCAGCAAAAGAGGTAGAAGGATTTATTGATTGAGTTAATGAAAAAAGGCATCTATAATTTGGTAGTTTTTAACAGACATTTATAATAAAAGGAGATACTATGTTCAAAGAAGAGAGAAACGAGTCTATGT
>JADFXA010000369.1 GCA_015233755.1 Desulfamplus sp.
CAAAATCAGTAATTACCATATTAAATTTATTTGGATCTTCACGAAACATCTCTAAAGCTTTAAGACTGCTTTTGCACGAAGTAACTTTATAACCAAGACGCTCTAACATCTCTTTTTGTAGTTCAATCAAAGTCTGTTCATCATCTACAATCAGTATTCTTTTACGGCTATTGAATATCTCTTAGTTGATTTATGAGTTGAGATTGGAGATAAGTTGTTGTGTCTATTAGTTTGAATCATAGCTGTTTTTTATGCTGTTTTCTTGATTCGCAATATTCTGGATAATATTGTTCTAAGCATTTTGGGCAGATACCATGACTAAATTGTGCTTCAGAGTGTGAGCAGATAAATTTTTCGAGTTTATTCCAATAGCCTTTATCATCTCTAATTTCTTTACAATGCATACATATTGGTATAATTCCACTTAGCTGTTTAACCTGAGCATTTGCCTCTTTTAGTTCTATTATTGTTTGTTGATGCTCTTCTATTTCAGTTTTTAATGAGCTATTTGCTTCTACAAGCAATACCCTTTTCTTATCCAAAAGATTACCTCCGATAACAATGAAAACTAATCCAACCAATGCTGCAATGCTATAGCCAAATAAAAGTGATGTGTTCATTGCTTCTGAAAAATGGGGAAGTGTTACGCTGATTCCTCCCCTGATATCGCCTTTTATATATCCTTGTTTGGCATGACATTTTAAGCAAGACTCTTCTACCGTTAACGGTGCCATGTATCTGAAACCATCTTTTGAATCACCAATAAAGAAATCACCTTGCTCTTTTGCACCTGCTTCAAAGGATTCAAGCCATTTCTTCTCCCACTCTGATGGTCTATTTTCAGGTCTTATTGGTTTAAGACTTGTGATATGAAATTGGATACCATTCTCATTTCGAGAAGCAATTTCAGCAATCTGCCGAGTCATGTAAGCTGGATTAATTTTTGTTAAATCTATATTTTTGTCTGTAGAAAGGTCTCTTAGAGGGTCTTCAAGGTAAGGATTTGGATAAACATTTTTAGAAATAGGGACATATACACCGCCGTGCATGGCATTCCATGACCTTGTTATCAAAACTTGTTGAAAGAATGCCCTTGCTGTTTCAAAAGCAAGTCTTTTATTATCTATTCTATCATCAGTCATGTTCCAAAAATAAGAACTTCCGACTACAAAGAGCCAGAACATAATCACAGCAACTGTTTCTTTTTTCATAAATCTTAAATGTCCCCACTATCTCTTTGAGTTTATCTGCCAAATCAGAAAGATTAAGAGCATTATCATTTACTCGTTTACTGTTTGTAGTGATGTCAGTTGCTGATATATTTACATGGTTAATATCTTGAGAAATGTGGCTTGATGCTCATCAATTCTACTTTTGAAAATGGTTTTATGATAATTTTTGTAGCCGAGCGATAAATCGTACGGCTACATTGTTCAAATCCATTTAAAATATGAAATTTTTACTCTGTTTTTACACCATAACTTTCAAAAATTTTCTTAAATTCCCCATTTGCTTTGATTTCAGCAAGTCCTTTATTAAATGCTTCAATAATCTCTTTGCATCTTGGGTTTGCAAGACCTGCTGAAATACGTAATTCAGCACTTGAAAAAGAGTTCTCTGTAAATTTTATTTTATCAAGCATGGAAGCATCTTCTTTTGCTACAACTACTCTGGCTACAATTTCATCCTCTAATGTAAGGTCAAATCGTTTGGCAATTAATTTCTTAATATTTGTAAGAATATCAACGGCATCCTCCCTCACAAAATCATTTGAAGCTCTGAACGCATCATTGTAGGTATAACCTCTCACCGTTCCAATCTTTTTTCCTTTAAGACTTTCAAGTCCGTTGTATTCAAATGGGTCATCTGCTCTTTTGATAAATTTAACCACATTAACTGCATAGTGGTCACTATACATCATCTCTTTTTTACCTTCTTCACTCATCCACACATCAGGAAGAATATCATATTTTCCATCGCCTTTAATAACATAATTCTTTGCTCTTGCCCATGGAACATGCTCCATTTTAACGGTGTAGCCTTGAGTTTTGTATGCTGCCCTTATAACTACAAGCGAAAGTCCTTCTTGCACATCTGATGGATCAACAAAAGGCGGATACGGGTCTGCTGCTGCTACAATAATTTTTTCTTCTGCTGAACAAGTGGTTTTAAATAGTGCTGTAGAAAAAATTACAGAGAGTAATGCAATAATGGTAATTAAAGTTACTTTTTTCATAGCTGTTCTCCTTTTTTTGTTTCTGTTTAATTGGTTGTTGTTTATACAATGCCGTTCAAAAATATTTGGAACATTAATGGAAAATTTAGGTATAAAAATTTCAGTTACTCTGTTTTTACACCATAACTTTCAAAAATTTTCTTAAATTCCCCATTTGCT
>JADFXA010000036.1:0-12514 GCA_015233755.1 Desulfamplus sp.
GATTGAATCATGTTTTAGCAATGATTCATAATCAGAATAATTTATTTTATTATCAAAGGAAAAACAGCCCATAGCTCCAAATGTGCCAAGCGATTTACCCTTGAAGGTTGCCCCCATTGACTGGCAAGCATCTTCAATTAAGATAAGGTTGTATGTATCACAAAACTCTTTTATTTTATCAATTTGTGCCATAGCACCGCACATGTGAACAGGAATAACCGCCTTTGTTTTCGGTGTCAAAACATCTTTAAGTTTGAGTGGATCAAGGCAGAGCGTATCATCAATTTCAGAAAATACAGGAATTGCACCTGCATTTAGAACGGCCTCAAAGGTAGCAACAAAGGTAAAAGGCGGTAAGATAACCTCATCTCCTGCCCCTATTCCGCATGATGCAAGGGCAATTGAAAGAGCAGCAGTTCCGCTGGAACATAGATGAGAGTATCTGGCTCCTGTATATTCACATAATTTGTTTTCAAAAGTTTTTGCTTTCCAGTGTCCGTTACGGATATTGTCAAACCCATATCTAAACAGAACCCCTGTTTCAAGAACGTCAATTACCTCTTTTCTCTCTTGGCTACCAAATATTTCAAAACCAGGCATTAAAGTCTCCTAAATTTTTTTGCTTAAAAAAAACTCCAATTTATCAAAATATTGTAGGGACAACTCTTTAGTTGTCCCTAAATAATCTTTTCTCAAGCCGCTTTTTGTATTGTGATTGCACAGACCTTAAACTCTGGTATCTTTGCCACAGGATCGATCTTTGCGTTGGTTAATCTATTTGCAGCAGCTTTAGCAAAATGAAATGGTATAAATACAGTGCCATCAACCGCTTTTGAAGAGATGCTGAGTTTTGCCTTTATTTTGCCTCTGCGAGAGAATACATTAACCATTTCTCCATCAACAATATCAAGCTTAGCAGCATCATTTTGTGAAATCTCGACAAAGCACTCTGGAGACATCTCATTTAATCCATCTGATTTCATGGTCATTGAGCCAGTGTGGTAATGATAGAGAACTCTTCCCGTTGTTAGAACAAGTGGATATTTTTCATCTGTAAGCTCTGCTGGTGGCTGATGGTGAATAGCATGGAACAACCCCTTACCCCTTGTAAATTTGGTAGTATGAAGAATCGGAGTTCCCGGGTGATCGACAGTTGGACATGGCCAATGGATACCAACCTTTTCAATTCTCTCCCATGTAATACCTGCGTAAGATGGAGTTACTTGTCTTATCTCTTTAAAAATTTCTTCCGCACTGTTGTAGTGCATATTTGTTCCCATACGTGTAGCTATTTCACAGGTTATTTTCCAATCTTCTCTTGCAAAACCAGGTGCCTCTACAGCTTTTCTCACCCGCTGAACACGTCGTTCAGTGTTTGAGAAAGTCCCATTTTTTTCTGCAAAACAAAATGATGGAAGAACAACATCAGCAATCTTGGCTGTTTCAGTAAGAAAAATATCTTGTACCACAAGGAATTCCAGGTTTCTAAAACCTTTTTCAGCATGGTTTAAATCAGGATCAGAGACTAAAGGGTTCTCTCCAATTATATATAAAGATTTGAACTCACCTTTTTCAGCCTTATGAATCATCTCTGTAACAGCAAGACCAGGTTTGTTTGAAAGTCCTGTTATATTCCAAAAAGCTTCATATTTTTTGATGGCATTTGGGTCGTCAACCTTCTGGTATGCTGTGAATACATTTGGCAGGCCACCCATATCACAAGCACCTTGAACATTATTTTGACCTCTAAGTGGATTTACTCCACCACCAGCTTTGCCAAGATGTCCGCACAGCATAGAAAGATTAGCAAGAGATTTTACATTATCAGTTCCACAAGTGTGTTGGGTAATGCCCATGCAGTAACAGATACTTGCTTTATCAGCCTTTGCAAAAAGCCGAGCCGTTTCAATTATATCGTGTGCAGGAATTCCTGTAATCTTTTCTACATATTCTGGAGTATATAGTTTAACACTCTCTTGTATAGCCTCAAACCCTTCTGTTCTATTTTTTATGAACTCACTGTTATGAAGTTTTTCTTGGATAATGACATTCATAAGTCCGTTAATCCAAGCAATGTCTGTTCCAGGATTTGGTCTTAGCCAGTTTTGTGAATGTTCAGTTAGTTTAATTTTTCTTGGGTCAACTACAATAACAGTGTTGCCTTTTAATGCTGCTCTTTTAATGAATGTTGACAAGACTGGGTGATTCTCAGTTGTATTTGAACCAGTTACCAAAATAACATCTGCTGTCTCAATATCTGCAATTGTGTTTGTCATTGCACCACTTCCAAATGCTGCAGCCAGACCGGCTACTGTTGAGGAGTGTCAAAGTCGGGCACAATGGTCAATATTATTTGTCTTTAGAACAGATCGTGTAAATTTTTGGGCAATATAATTATCTTCATTTGTTACTCTTGCAGAGGTGAGAACTCCCATTAAGTCAGCACCATGTTTTGTCTTAATCTCAGTAAATCTCGCTGCTACAAGCCCAAGCGCTTCATCCCATGATGCCTCTTCAAGTTTTCCGTTCTTTTTGATAAGCGGAGTGGTTAGGCGTTCTGGAGATGCTACAAAATCATAACCATATCTTCCTTTTACGCAAAGAGAACCACGGTTTGGCTCCACATCTTCAGCACCATTTATCTCAACAATCTTGTTATCTTGGACAGTTAATTCCATCTGGCATCCAACACCGCAATAAGAGCAGGTTGTTCTTACCGTCTCTGTTTTCTCAAAACGTTTTTTATTCTTAAAAGTCTCTTTTGGTATCAACGCCCCTACAGGACATACCTGAACGCACTCTCCACAAAATACGCAATCAGAATCTTTAAGTGGAACATCAGCACCAGCAACAATTTTTGCTTTTGCACCTCTGTAACCAAAATCAATGGCATTGTTCACCTGAATTTCACGACAAGCCTGAACGCACCTTCCACAAAGAATACATCTTGAGAAATCTCTTATTATAAAGGGATTTACCGTCTCCATTGGATATTTAGATAAAGATACAGGAAGCAATTTTGTTACGACTTGATAGCGGTATGCCAAATCTTGTAGCTTACAATCTCCCCAAACAGGACAAAGCTCATTGTAGTTATCCTCTTTTAATACTTTTAAGTGGAATGAAGTCCAATCATCTGGTTCAAACTTTCTGATGGCACAGTTGTGGTTGCCAGAAGCAAGCATAAGTTGAATTATATTCTTTCTTGCTTTGATAACTTCAGGAGATTCGCTTCTAACAAACATGCCAGAAACCGCTGGAGCTGCACATGATGGAACAAGGTCTCTGGCACCTTTTACTTCTACAATACATATACGACATGCTCCAGTAGGAGTTGTCTCTTTTAAATGGCATAATGTTGGTATAAAAATGTTATTTCTCTTTGCAACTTCAAGTATTGTCTCCCCAGCTTTAAATGCAAACTGTTTATTATCAATGGTTATAGTATTCTCTTTACTCATTGGTAGTTCCTTAAATTAATGGAAAAACTTAAGTTGTTATTTGTAACTTTACGTGAATTAAACTAAAATAGTTTAATCAATTAGTCACACTCTATAGGTTTGTCAGTTTTCCCTCTTTTTTCAAATCAATAAAAGCCTGTTCCAATTTTTTCAATAAATTTTCTGCATCTGGAGTTTTATTTGATAAAATCATAAAAATATCAAGTATTGATATGCTGTGATTTTGCACTCCAGGTACGATAACAGATTTAAGAGTTGTTTCAGCAGGGGCACTGTAATCTAAAAGATAGTCAGCCCTTTTTCCCTGTAGTTTTTTAAAGGCAAGTTCATGCCCATCTGTTATATCAAGCTCTATTTTATTTGCTGGGTCTTCCAAATATTTGATAAATCCACCATAACTATATCCTCTTATAATGAGTATTTTTTTCCCTTTCAGTTCCTCTTTTGTTTTGAGAACAGGCGTTTCTTGCCTTGTATAAACTCTTAAATCTATCTGAGTAATCTTCTCATTTCCGTAAAGAACATTACCTTCAAGTTCTGGAACACCTTTTACACCTAAGAAAATATTTGATTTGCCTTCACCAAGATTTTTGTAAGCTCTTTTAGCAGGATAACCTTTTACAATATATTTAATATTAGCCCTTTCAAAAATAGCTTTAATATAATCAACAAAAATACCAGAAGGCTCTTTTCCATCTTCAACTACATAAAAAGGCTGAAAATTGAACACATGAACTTGAATCTCTTGAGCTTGAAGTTTTTGCACCAAAGGCGAGATAATTAAAGATATAATAAGACAAATAACAGATAATGATAATACAGCATAAATTCTCTTCATAATTTTTTCCTTATTTCTTAATAGTTATTTTCATTAAGCAGATTGTTTACTAAATTTTTGTGAGAAGGCCGGTAATTTGGACAATTTAATAATCATAAATTTTAAAATCAACTTACATAGTAAAAACATTTCCCTCTTTTTTTAACTCTATAAAAGCCTGTTCTAATTTTCTTAATAAGTTTTCTGCATCTGGAGTTTTCTTAGAAACAATAAAAAACAGCTCGAGTAACGATATGCTATAGCTTTGTATTCCTGGTATATTAATAGATTTTAGTGCTTTTTCAGATGGCAAGCTGTAATCTAAGACATAATCTGCTCTTTGGGCTTGTAATTTTTTAAATGCAAGTTCGTGCCCGTTTGCCATATCAGCAACTATCTTAGTTGCGGGATTTTCTATATATTTTATGAATCCACCATAACTATAACCTCTTATAGTTATAATTCTTTTTCCTATCATATCCTCTTTTGTTTTTATGGGAGGTGTCTCAGCTCGAGAGTAAACTCGAAGATCTATATCAGTAATTTTTTCATTGCTGTAAAGTACATTTCCTTCAAGCTCTGGAACACCTTTCACACCTAAGGCAATATGTGTTTCTCCATCGGCAAGATATTTGTAAAGCCTTTTGGGTGGATAGCCCTTTATAGAATATGTTACATTAGCTCTTTTCAATATTGGTTTAATATAGTCAATCAAAATTCCAGAAGGTTCTTTACCCTCTTCAACAACTCCAAAAGGTGGAAAATTAAAAAGACCTACTTCAAATTCTTGTGCATAAATTTTTTGTGTAGGCAAGGCAATTATTGAGCAACTTAGCAATATCACGATAATACACAATATCTTGTAAATACTTTTCATAGCATCTCCTTTCAATGTTTTGATTGATTTTTTAATTTATATACTGTTCTTTAGGAGCAATTTAGATTCACTTACAATATATATTTGTTGATGTCAATGAATCTAACCTGACTATATCTTGACTTTTTATTTATCAAAAGTTTATAAGATTTTAGCTTAAAAATTATATATTTAGGTTAAAATAGATTCTTTTAATGCGGTAAAAACATTATATTCTGGAGGTAAAATGATACAATCTGTACTTCTCATGGGAGGTCTTGGTCTTATAATTGGCGGTGCGTTGGCATTTGCCTCTAAACTTTTTTATGTTTATGTTGATCCAAAGGTTGAGGCAATAACTGAGGTATTGCCAGGTGCAAATTGCGGCGGTTGTGGATTCCCAGGATGTGGTCCAAATGCTGAAGCTATTGCTGCTGGTAAATCTTCACCAACTTCTTGTGTAGCAGCAGGGCCAGAAGTCGCTGTTGCAATTGCTGAAATTATGGGTGTTAGCGTTTCAGCAAAAGAGCCTGAAATTGCAAAACCAGGCTGTTATTACGGAACAAAAGATGCTGACATAAAATATCTTTATGATGGGATTAATGACTGTCGCGCAGCATCAATGGTTTTCGGCGGAATGAAAGAGTGCAATATTGGTTGTCTCGGCTTTGGAACATGCGTAAAAGCTTGTATGTTTGATGCCCTTGAAATGGGTGAATATGGCTTACCTGTTGTGAACATTGAAAAATGTACAGGTTGTGGTTCTTGTCAAAAAGTATGCCCTAAAAATATAATAAGACTTACGTCAGTATCCATGAGAATTATGAGAGAATATACAGAGGCTGAATGTATAACCCCGTGTCAAAGAGCCTGCCCTACTGGTATTGACATAAGAGAATATCTTGCACGCATCAGAAAGGGTGATAATACTGGAGCTGTTCAGGTCATTAAAGAGAGAAATCCTTTTCCAACGGTTATTGGAAGAATTTGTCCTGCACCATGTGAAACAGAATGTAGAAGACAGTTGATTGATGAGGCAGTTGGTATCAATAATTTGAAAAGATTTGTTTGCGATATTGAGATGGAGTTAGGTAAGAGAGTTCTTCCTTATAAAGCACCTGAGACAGGCAAAAAAGTTGCTGTTATTGGTGGTGGTGTTGAGGGACTTTCAACCGCATTCTTCACAGCAAGACTTGGACATGAACCAACTGTATTTGAAGCAACCTCTACCCTTGGAGGGCTTTTGAGAATTGCTATATCTGATGAGAGACTCTCACAAGATGTTCTTGATTGGGATATTGAAGGAATTCTTGAGATGGGTGTTAATGTAAAAACTGGGGTTAAAGCTGGAGAAGATTTTTCTGCAGCTTCTCTTCTAAACGCTGGTTATGAGGCTGTTTTCACCTCAACTGGAGGTTGGGACAGCAGGCTTTCAAGAGGTGAGATTGCCCAAATATCTAATATATTCCCGGGTGGTTATCTTATGATTGATCTTCTAAGAAATAATATTCAAAAAAGCAAAAGAGTTCCATGCGGAAGAGATGTGGTTATTGTTGGCGGTGGAGCTTTGGCATCAGAGGCTGTAAAGGTTTGTCGTGAACTTGGTTCTGAAAATATTACTGTAGTATCTCGCAAGTCAGAAGAGTTGAAACCTTTTGATGACAAAACTCTAAATGTTATGAAAAATAATGGAGCAACAGTAGTATATCAATCTGGTGTTACTAAACTTATAGGGCAAGACGATAAACTTTGTGCGATTGAATACACAAATATTGCCACAGGTGCAAAAACGGTTGCTGATGCACAAACTGTTATTATTGCTTCTGGAAGATTTCCAGAGCTTGTATTTATGAAAAAAGAGATTGAATCTCATAAGGATTCGGAAGATGACAATAATGCTGGAAAGACCATAATTTCAAATACTACTTCATCAACAGTTAATAAAAAAGAACCACTCTACTGGGAAGGGTTTGAAATCTACAAGACTCCTTCAAATAATAATGAGCTTGGATTTCTCTCGCCTGAAGATGAACTTAGTGGTTACAGTGCAGCCGTTGCAGCTATAAATGGAGGACGCCGCGCCGCATCTACCATACATAAACTTATATACGGTTTACCTATAAGTGATGTTAATAAACCTGTTACCAAATTTTCTATTCTCCAAAGTGTTTCTTGTGTTGAGAATGTCCAGATTATGCCAAGGAACATAATGCCTCTTTACGATAAAATTGACCTCAATGAAGAGTCAGCAGCTTATAATGGAGTTAGAAGAGGTAAAGAAATTTTTAGTGGATATACCCCTGAGATGGCAAAAAATGAGGCAGATCGGTGTCTTAAATGTGGTCTTATCTGCTATGAAAGAACTGGTATTGCAGAGATTCAGAAGGTTGATGAGAAAGCCCAAGGAGAAAATATTAAACAAAATATAACTTTTTCTGAAGCAGAATTACCAGTTGCACAACAAACAAGAAGAAGATGGTATCTATTACCAGGTGTTGAGTAAATTGGATATTGTATGAAAGCCCTAAAACGTTAGCTTAAAAAGGGGCTTTCATACAATATATATATTATAAGCGGATCAAACTTCTTAAAAATTTAACAAGCTTTAACTTAAATTAAATATTTCGTCTCTCCATAGTCTCTTTTGAACATAATGCTGCTATAAGTGCTATCAAAGCACAGATAAAAAATGGGAAAAATGCTGATTGATAGGATGATATATCTAAAGCTTCACCAACTTTATCATGTCTTTCTAATAAATACCCAACAAATGGTTGAAAAATACCAGCCCCAACAAAGGGGAATAGGTTTGCAAGGCCAGTAACTGTTCCCGCAATGCCAATTGGAAATAGCTCCTTGCACATAGTAAATGCAACAGCACCAACTCCATTTGCACAGATAGTTATCATAAAATATAATACATATAATCCCCACACAGGTATATTATCAGAAAAGGCAAGCAGTGCCGTGCAAAAGATCATACCTATTGACGTTATTATCAATACAGGCTTTCTTTGGCGAAATACCCTGTCAGATAGCCATGTAAGAAAAGGTGCTCCAAATACAAGCCCCAATGCCATCATAGAGAGAATATGGCCAGCCTCACTTCTACTCATTCCATAAGCATGTATAAGATAAGGGCCTCCCCACAAACCTCCAAATGAAAAAGCTATAGAAAATGAAAAGAAGAACCATAAAGCTAAATACCAAAAATCGATCGATTTCAAAACTGTTCTGACTGCAACAATTAAACTCAAATCGTTACTATCATTTGTTTTATTGTTTTCTTTAATATTTTCTCTATCGAAAATCCACCCCTTATCTTCAGGGCGATTACGAACAAACAACCATACTAATATAGCCAAGGATAGTGTTACCATACCAACTGCAATAAATGAATTTCTCCATCCAATAAAGTTACTAAGCCATACTAATGGCGTAGCTGCTATCAAGGAACCTAAGCCGCCAATACTAAGAAGTATTCCTGTCATGTAAGCATATTCTCTGACGGTAAACCACTGGGATAAAATTTTTAGTGTTGGCACAAATAACATAGAGACTCCTATGCCAACTATGGTTCGACCAATAATAGCCCATGTTACATTAGGAGCAAGGCCAAATATAGCAGAGCCTAAGAATGCAACAGTAAAAAAAAGTGTAATTGTCTTACGTGCTCCCCATGAATCAGAGAGAAGTCCAGCAGGAAGCTGCATTAAAGCATAAGGATAAAAATATGCAGAGCCTAAAATCCCTATTAAAGATGGGCCTGCATTTAAATCTCGCATTAGATCAACTGCAAGCACTGATGTGCAAAGACGGTGGAAATAGACTAAAATATAACTTGTAGATAGTATCCCGAAAATCAGCCAGCGATAACTTTTGATATTGTGCATTATAAAATAATTCTTTGGGTAGGTTAAAAAGGTTGGTGATTAAGAAAAAGGGAATTCTTGTTCCTGTTCAATATTCATCTTCTTGATTTTTTCGACAAGTGTAGTGCGATTCATTTTTAAAAGGTCTGCTGCTCGTGCTTTTACCCAATGAGTCTGTTCGAGGGCATAAAGAATAAGGCTTTTTTGGTACTCTTCTACAGCTTCATTAAAACCGATGCCATTTTTAAAAATAGAAGAGACAGATACGCTCTCCATTGGTAGTGTAGTAGTGTTATGGTTTACAATATATTCTGGAAGGTCAGGAGGCATAACAGTATCAGTTTCAACCATTACAGATAGACGCTCTACAAGGTTCTCAAGCTCTCTAATATTTCCAGGCCAACTGTAGTTACGTAGAATAGCTATGGCCTCGTCTGAAAATATTTTCTTAGAGTATCCATACATTCTTTGAACTATTTTTTCTTGAAAATGCTCGATAAGAACGGGTAAATCATCAATACGCTCTCTAAGAGGTGGAACTTTTAGTGGAATAACATTTAGCCTGTAAAAAAGATCTTCTCTAAATGTTCCTTGTGCAATTGATACAGAAAGGTCTTTGTTGGTTGCGGATAAAATTCTGACATCAATATTAGTTGTTGTGATACCTCCCACTTTTTCGATCTTTCGCTCTTGCAAAGCTCTTAGCAGCTTAACCTGAAGGTCAGGACTCATATCACCTATTTCGTCAAGAAAAAGTGTTCCTTTATCTGCAAGCTCAAATCTTCCAACTCTTGACCTGTGTGCCCCTGTAAAAGAACCTTTTTCATGCCCAAATAGCTCACTCTCAAGAAGCTCTCCCGGAATTGCACCACAATTGATTACAATCATAGGTTCTTTGCTTCTATAACTATTGTTATGTATCGCTCTTGCAACCAACTCTTTTCCAGTTCCGCTTTCACCTGTAATCAATACAGAAGCATCAGAGAGAGAGACTTTTCTAATAGTGTTCACAACCTGCTTTACAGCATCGCTTACTCCAGCAATCTCTTTACAGGAAAAAGTTCTTGTAGATGATTTTAATTCCATATTTTTCGGGAACATCACTTTAATATCTTCTTTAACTTCTCTGAGATTGCTTCTGCAGTAAATGGTTTAACAACATAATTTGACACTCCAGCTTGGACAGCTTCAATAACATTCTGTTTTTGTGCCTCCGCTGTCACCATAAGAAAGGGAGTTTTTGAATATTTCTTATTTGCTCTAACCCATTTTAAAAGCTCAAGACCCGTCATTTTCGGCATATTCCAGTCAGAAATTACAAGATCAATATCGTTTTTTTCAAGGGTCTCCATTGCGGTTGTGCCATCGTCAGCTTCAAGAAGATTTTTAAAACCAAGCTGTTTTAAAATATTCTTTAAAATTCTGCGCATGGTTGCAAAATCATCTACAATCAAAACTTTGATGGATGTATTCATTTTTTAAACCTCCTTAAGGCTCTTGTCAGGAAAATACCTATGGTTAATCTTTTTCCTTATTTACATGTTTTAGCAACAGAAATCTCTATTTTTTATCTATCTTTCAAAGCAAACCTCTATGGTAAAATCTCCATTATCAGTAGAGAATGGGATTGCAATTCTTGGGCCATTTGTATAGTGGGCTATACTGTGCGATCTTCCCATGATCACAGAAGGAATCGCGGCTTTGAAGACCCGTCCTAACTCTTCCAGCTCTTTTCTTGCCTGTCCTGAAACCATGTTGGTAAGTTCTCCCACAGCATCAGCAATGTCTCCATTTAAGTGTCTCATCTCCTCGCCGAGCATATTTGAGACAATAGCCAGAATACACTTCTCCTGAAAAGTAACTGATATAGTTCCATTGGCAGCTCCTGTCAGTCCTATCACCCCTGTAACATCGCCTTTAGCCACATTATCTTTTTTAAGATATGGCTTTCCAGGGCGCACTTTCATAAAAGCCATTGTTTCTAAAACATTCAATGTAGCATTAATAAAAGGATTGATTAATTTAGCTTCCATTGCTCAAGACCCCAATTTATTTCAATTTCAGTCGCTGTCTGTAGTATTATACTGAACAATATTTTTAAGATGGGTATATGTCTCTAAATCCATTGCATCAAATATGATACCCATTCCATTTTCCTCGACTCTGGCTACTCTGGCTTGGATAAGTAATTCAGGCGCATCAACTCCGCCAGATAGGATAATTTTGACCTTGCACTCCATGCCCTGAGAGACCTTTTTCTCTGTTTTCACAAAGAGTCCCTTAATACTTAAATTGGTTGAACTACCTGTTACATCAACCTCATGGTCATTGTCATTGTATATTACAATGATGCGGGTGGAAAACATTACTCTTGTATAATGTCTTCGCCCACTTTTTTCAATTTCTGTCATGGGAAAAACCTTTTTATAAGAAATTTCTATTGATACAGATTATTTTATTTAAGTTTCTAAGAGTCGTGCGGCCACACATCGTCAACAACATTTAAGAAAGCTGTAACAACCTCTGGATCAAACTGTGTGCCTGAACAACTTTCTATAATTGATATAACTTTGCTTTTTTCCATTTTTTTTCGATAAGCCCTGTCTGATGCCATAGCATCAAAAGCATCAGCTACAGAAAGTATTCTTGCAAGTTTTGGAATCTCATAACCTTTTAGACCATCAGGATAACCTCTACCGTCAAAATATTCATGGTGATGTCTAATGATATCCTGTTCTCTGTCCCATAAACCAAGTTTTCCCACAATATCTGCACCAATTGACGGATGTTCTTTTATCTTTTCATACTCTTCATCTGTAAGCCTGCCTGGTTTTAAGAGAATATCATCTCTTATACCAATTTTTCCTATATCGTGAAGTTGTCCAGCAAAACTTAAAATATCGAGCTCTTCTTCAGAGCAATCCATTATCCTGCCTATAACATAGGCAACATCAGCAACGCGGGTTGAATGTTTACGTGTATAAGAGTCTCTTGCCTCAAGAGCAGCAACAAAGGCATATAATGTAGAGAAGAGATTATCATAAATATTTTCATAAAGAGCTATATTTTCAATAGCAGAAGCTGCTTTTCGCGCAATATAACTCATGTAGTATATATCTTTTTCTGAGAAGAGGCGAGAGCTATATTGGTATCCAATATTATCACATTGCTCTCTATTGGTACTAAAGCAATTGTTTTCATCATTTATTTGGTTATTGACAACAATAGATGCTGTGACAACTCCAAAAGGTTTTTCTCTTATTTTAACAGGCACAACCATAAATGATTGTATATTATTTGTAAGACCAACAGCCCCTGAATTTTTTGAAATCAAACACGGCTGATCATCTGAAATAACATCTAAAAAAAACTGTGCAAGATCAAGCGAAACTCCTTTTTGGACACTATCATCAAGAGCTGTAGATGCTATTGGAACAAAAGACGATTCATGCTCAGCATGTATATAAAAGTCTACTTTATCTGCTTTTACGACTTCCATACCAAGCAA
>JADFXA010000036.1:12523-13241 GCA_015233755.1 Desulfamplus sp.
TCAGCATGTATATAAAAGTCTACTTTATCTGCTTTTACGACCTCCATACCAAGCAATACTACCCTGTTAAATATTCCGTAAGTTGAATCAGAGCCGGAAAAATCCTCCATAATACGGTTTAAAACATTGAGTTCATCTACACGAGAGAGTAATTCATTATTTAAGGCTTTTAGACGTTCTCTACGCTCAATCTCTTCGCGAAGTATAAGATTCTCAACAAAAAGACCTCTTTCTCGCATTATACGCCTTAAGCTTAACTCCATCTGTTCTAAATTAACAGGCTTTACAAGATAGTCAACAACTCCATTTTTTAATGTTCTTATTGTGTTTTCTAATGATGGATAGCCCGTCATAACTATAACTGGCAAGGTGTTGTCAATTTTTCGTATCTGTTCTGCAAGCTCAAGACCGTCCATTTCAGGCATATTTATATCTGTAAAGCAACAGCCAATTTTTACAGCTTCTATTATTTTAATAGCTTCAATCCCATTATTGGCAGTATAGACTTCATAACCTTTACGCTCAAAATACTCTTGTGTAATCTCAAGAATACCCTCTTCATCATCTACTACCAATATAGTATTTCTGCTGCTATTTATCATTCCTTAAATTTTCCAAAATGTCGCTAAGAAGACAATGCTATTTGAAATGTACAATAATATTTATCACACTAAATCTTTTCTATACCAAACATTTTCTTTTTTCAATTGAAAATAGA
>JADFXA010000370.1 GCA_015233755.1 Desulfamplus sp.
TGAAGAGGTGCCAGAAGGATGCAGCAATGCTTTTCAAACAAGAAATTACGTGATTGAAGGTCCATACTCTGATCGATGGGGTCGCTGGGTATCAGCATTTGTTCCAATACACGACCCAAAAACTGCTGTTAACATACTCTCTACAAGGCAAGATGCCCAAGGTATGGTCAAGAAAGCAATAGAATTTTACAAAAAAAATGGAAAAGAACTTTTACTAAAGGAGATGAATCAACCTTATGGTCAGTTTCGTATAGGAGACCTCTATGCTTTTGCATACGACTCTAATATGAAAGTGATGGCCCACCCTGTAAAACCTGAACTTATTGGACAGAATCTTTTGAATAAAAAAGATTGGGCTGGAGGAAAATATTTTAGAAACGAAATACAAAATCTTGCAAAATCAGAAGGCAGCGGCTGGGTGGATTATGAATATGAAAACCCTTCAAACAAACAAAGAGAGCCAAAAAGCACTTATATACAAAGTATTGATGATCTTATTATATGTTCTGGAGCTTACAGAGGAACTGGAGCAATTGTAGCTGCCCTTGGGATAGATGTGGATTCAAGCAGATGGAATATGATGGTATTTCGTGCAACAATACCAGTAATCCTGCTTACTATAGTTGTTGTTGTAATCATATTGACTGGAGTAATACTAATATCTGAGCGTTCTAAAATTATAGATAATGCAGGTAAACCTTCTTGTTGGATGAGACACATTGAGCCCGCTATAGCTGCAGCACTTGGAGTTGCAATAACCATTTTTGCTTCATGGACATTTAACGAGTATAATATTAAAAATCGCAACAAGATTTTTATGCAGCTTACAGAAAACAAAACACAAGTAATTGGAGAACAGTTGCATAAACTTAGAGATACAGAACTTGAGGGGCTTGCACGTTTGTATGATGAAAATAGGTATATTTCGTCAAAGGAATTTTTGCGGTTCACCAAATATCTGACAAAAAACCCTTCTGTCCAATGGGGTTGGGTTCCTTTTGTCCCAGCAGAAGATAAAGAAGAGTTTGAGAAAAACGCACAGCTTGAAATATCTAAAGAGTTTAAAATATGGCAAAAAGATGCCCAAGGGAAAAAGTGTTCAGTATATGATAATAGAGGCTATTACCCTGTATTTTATATTGCTCCACCTGAAGGTAGAAAAGAGACATTTGGTTACAATCTTGGGTCAGAACCGTTGCGGCTTGCTGCTATTGAAGAGGCAGCAAGAACTGGTTTAACTACCTGCACAGAGCCGATTACACTAATATGGGATACCATATTTAATGAGAAAGTAAGCACTAATAAATCAAAAGGGGTAATTATATTCAGACCCGTTTTTTTATCTGATAATACAAAAAAATTTAATGGCTTTGCTTTAGCAGTTCTGAGAATCGGGAATCTTCTTAAGAACTATTCTATAGATAATTCTCTATTTATGGAAGTTTCTATTCTCCACAAAAATCGTCCTTCTGAGCATATTGCAGATGGATGGAATAAAGATAATATTCCATCTAAAGGAGAACTTCGGGTAACTTTGCCTATTTTTGCTTTTGGTAAAGTTTTTGCCTTGACTGCTTATGCAGGTGGTGAGCTATTGAATATCTATAGCATCTGGTCTGTTATATTAACCGCCTTTACAGGTATAATTTTTACTTCTGCAATCTCTATTATGGTTCTCTTGATTATTCGTAGGCGAGAGTCGTTAGAAAGTCTTGTTTTAAAACGAACAGCAGAACTCAATACAAGTGAGTCAATGCAGAGAATTTTGCTTGATAACCTTCCTGCTGGAGTTGTGATAGTTGACCCTGTAACGAGATTTATAGAACAGGTAAATAAATATGTGGCAAATCTTTTTGGAGCTTCGGCAGAAGAGCTTTTGGGCAAGCGCTGCCACTCTTTCTTGTGTCCAGCAGAGGAAGGGCGTTGTCCCGTGTGCGATCTTGGGCAGACTGTAGACAGCTCAGAGCGTGAGATGTTGAGAGTAGATAAAAGCCGAGTTCCTATCTTAAAAACAGTTAAGCTCTTGGAGCTTAATGGTAAGCAAAAACTCTTAGAGTGTTTTGTAGATATATCTGAGCTAAAGCGGACAGAATCAGAGTTAATGGAGACCAACAATCAGCTTGAAGAGGCAATTTCTAAAGCCAATGAGTTGGCTTTAGAAGCACAGATGGCAGACATCGCAAAGAGTGAATTTCTTGCAAATATGAGCCATGAAATTCGTACTCCAATGAACGGGGTTATTGGTATGACAGGTCTTTTGCTTGATACGGAACTTAATGACGAGCAACGAAGATATGGTGAAATTGTGCGTTCAAGTGCAGAATCACTTCTCTGTCTTATCAACGATATTCTTGATTTTTCTAAAATTGCGGCAAAAAAGCTTGATCTTG
>JADFXA010000371.1 GCA_015233755.1 Desulfamplus sp.
TATTGCCAAAAATATCAAAAAACAGTGAGGGTTTGTCCAAAAAAGAGGAAATATTAAATGCTGCTATTATTTTGTTTGCAGAGCATGGATTTAGCAACACTTCTATTACAGAGGTGGCAAAAGCTACTAACGCCTCAACCGCAAATATTTTTTATCATTTTAAAACTAAAGAGGAACTTTTTATTGCTGCACTTGAAAATGTCAAAAATGGTATAATAAGTCATTTTGATGAATACTTTCAAGAGAGACAATTTAAAAATGGGCTTCAGATGATTGAGGAGATAATCGCCTATTATCTCTATCTTGCTGGGGCAATGGAGCAGTGGTTCTTACTTCTTCATAGCAACTATCCTTACCGTTTGGCATTGGTAAATGATGTATGCAGAGAGCATTTAGAGAAAACTTACAACAGTCTTGTTGATATATTTGAAAAAGCTGTTGTTAAAGGTAAAGAGGACGGAAGTATCGCAGATTTAGATTCAAGAAAAACAGCATTAGTTATCTTTTCAATGGTTGAAGGAGTCGTCAGGTTTAAAATTTATAATCTTTATGATGCCGGAGTACTTTTCAATGAATTAATAAAATCTTGTAACAAAATTTTAAAATACAAAGAGTAAATAAATAAAACATAAATTAAAAAATAGTTATTTCAATAACTATTAACAAGAAAAAGAAATTAAACTTAAATTAAGGATAGCAAAAGGCTAAATGGTTATTAATTAATACAAAATTAAAAACAAACAGGTGGTTAAATGCAGATTATCACAAAAATTTTTCCGTTTATTACATGGTTCAGAGGCTATAACCTTGATAGCTTCAAAATTGATTTCATAGCTGGTATAACAGTTGCTTTGGTGTTGATTCCCCAATCAATGGCGTATGCCCAGCTTGCTGGAATGCCTTCATATTATGGACTTTATGCAGCATTTTTGCCCCCAATGCTTGCTTCTCTTTTTGGCTCAAGCAGGCAGCTTGCAACAGGTCCGGTTGCTGTTGTCTCTTTGATGACAGCAGCGTCACTTGAGCCTCTTGCAACTGCTGGCAGTGAGGGCTACATTGCGTATGCAATTTTACTTGCTCTTATGGTTGGAGTTTTTCAGTTATCGCTTGGGATTTTAAGGCTTGGAATTGTTGTAAATTTTCTGTCTCATCCGGTTGTCAACGGATTTACAAATGCAGCAGCAATTATTATTGCATCTTCTCAACTTTCAAGCATGTTTGGTGTCTCTGTTGATAGTTCTGAACACCACTATGAGACAATAGTTAATGTGTGCAAAGCCGCTGCTCATTACACCCATTGGACAACTTTTGTTCTTGGTCTCTTCTCGTTTGCTGTAATGTATCTTTTAAAAAAATTCTATCCTAAGATTCCAAATGTTTTGGTGGCTGTGGCTATTAGTATTTTAATTTCATGGGGAATTGGATTTGAACACAATATATCATCTCCGATATCTGCAATACAATCTGACGAGGTGAGGGCAGATATAGAAACCTTTAACCGACTCACATCTGAACTTACACCGTTGGCTGATCAAAGACAAAAGAGCGGCATAACTATGGACGAAGCAAAAAAGGTACATGATCCAATCGGTGTTCTTGACTCAGAGCATGAATTGCAGGTTATTGGCATTAAAATGAACAAGATAAAACACGAAACTGGAATATATCGTAAAAAATTAAGAGATGTATTTTTTACAGGAATTGTTAAAGATGACGGGAAATTAGATTTTTATCTTAAGGGGCAAGAGCCTGACAATTTAAAAAATGATGGCAGAACTTGGCGTATAAAGGTTGGAAATCGTCCAATTGATACAGCTAAGGTTACAATGATTGGAGGTGGTGCAGTTGTAGGAAGCATACCTAAAGGAATTCCATCACTTGGCATTCCTAAAATTGATATGAAAGTTGTTATTAAACTCTTCCCATTTGCTGCAATTATATCTTTACTTGGATTTATGGAAGCAATATCTATTGCTAAGGCAATGGCAGCCAAAACAGGTCAAAGACTTGATCCAAATCAGGAGCTTATAGGGCAGGGGGTTGCAAATATTTTGGGTGCAATTGGCAAGAGTTATCCAACTTCTGGCTCTTTCTCACGTTCTGCTGTAAACCTTCAAGCTGGTGCTGTAACCGGACTTTCAAGCGTATTCACAAGTTTTGTTGTTGTAATTACAATGCTCTTTTTAACTCCGCTTCTATACCACTTACCCCAATCAGTGCTTGCCTCTGTCATTATGATGGCAGTAATTGGGCTTATAAACGTATCTGGTTTTGTCCACGCTTGGAGAGCACAGTGGTATGATGGAGCAATTTCTGTTATAACCTTTATTGCTACTCTTGCTTTTGCACCTCATCTTGATAAAGGAATTATGGTTGGAGTC
>JADFXA010000372.1 GCA_015233755.1 Desulfamplus sp.
CTTTAAGAGTTGATACTGTAGTTGTCTCAGCCCAACATAAGCCAGATATAAGCCACTATGACTTAAGCGAAGCAATTATAAAAGAGGTAATAAAGAAAGTTATTCCAGCAGAGATGATGGACGGAGACACAAAATTTTTCATAAATCCAACTGGTAAATTTGTAATTGGTGGCCCAATGGGTGATTGCGGATTAACTGGCAGAAAGATTATTGTTGATACTTATGGAGGGCAGGGGAGTCATGGCGGTGGCTGTTTTTCTGGTAAAGATCCCTCTAAAGTTGACAGAAGTGCCTCATATATGGGTAGATATATTGCAAAAAATATGGTGGCATCTGGTGTTGCAAACAAATGCGAAATTCAGGTTGCTTATGCAATTGGCGTTGCAGAGCCTGTCTCTTTGCTTGTTGATTTTATGAGAACAGGAAAAATTTCAGAAGAAAGAGCGATTGAGATTATAAAAGAGGTATTTGATTTAAGACCTGCTGGAATTATTAAAACTTTGAATCTCTTACGACCAATCTACAGAAAAACATCAGCTTACGGTCATTTTGGACGTCAAGACCCAGATTTTACATGGGAACACACTGACAAAGCAGAAGAGATAAGAGTTAAAGCAGGATTGTAGGATTTTAGATATACTTATACACGGTATTACTTTGCATTTTCGATTTTATTTATCGCCCTAAGCTAAAGCTATGGGCTTTAATTTATCAAAATCCTCTTAAGAGGATTTAAACATGACACATCTCAGCCTATGGCTTTAATCTAAGGCTGAAGGATTTTATAATAAGGATTTTACAATGTCTCAAACAAATACAACATCATCTTTTATGCCTCTTGATCTTACTCTTAAAAACAAGGTCAAAGATATTTCTCTTGCATCAGATGGTCATAAAGATATGCAGCTTTCAGAAAAAGAGATGCCGGGTCTCATGTCCTTGCGTAAAAAATATGGTACTTCCAAACCTTTAAAAGGTTTAAAAATCATGGGCAGCCTTCACATGACGATCCAGACAGCCATGCTGATAGATACTCTTTATGAGCTTGGAGCAGATTTAAGGTGGGCAACCTGCAACATTTTTTCAACGCAAGATCATGCAGCAGCAGCAATAGCAGAGAAAGGAAGTGCCGCAGTTTTTGCTTGGAAAGGAGAAACTTTAGAGGAGTTTTGGTGGTGCACAGAGCAGGCTTTAACCTGGCCTGATGGCTCTGGACCTGACCTTATTGTTGACGATGGAGGAGATGCGACTCTATTTGTTCATCAAGGTGTTAAAATTGAGGGTGATCCATCTTTACTGGAACTTAAAACCCACAGTGCAGATGAGAAATTTTTAATGGAACGCCTCAAACATTCATATTTAAAAGACCCCAAAAAATGGACAAAAATAGCAGCAAACATTAAAGGTGTGTCAGAAGAGACTACTACTGGGGTGCATAGACTCTACCATTTAGCATCAAAAGGGGAGCTTCTCTTTCCAGCAATAAATGTAAACGATTCTGTAACCAAATCTAAATTTGACAATCTCTACGGCTGCCGTGAATCTTTAGCAGATGGCATTAAACGGGCAACTGATATTATGCTTGCAGGTAAAGTTGTTGTGGTTGCTGGATATGGAGATGTTGGAAAAGGTTGTGCATCTTCAATGAAAGGCTATGGTGCAAGAGTTGTCATAACAGAGATTGACCCAATTTGTGCTTTGCAGGCTGCAATGGAGGGGTATCAGGTGCTTACAATGGAAGAGGCAGCACCTATTGGTGATATTTTTGTAACTGCAACTGGTAATTATTTAGTAATCCGCGGTGAGCATATCAAACTTATGAAAGATGAGGCAATAATTTGCAATATTGGTCATTTTGATAATGAGATTGAGATGCGTTTTATTGAAAATAACCCTTTACATAAAAAGATAAACATTAAGCCGCAAGTTGATAAATGGATACTTGAATCTGGTAAATCTGTGATTGTGCTTGCTGAAGGAAGACTTGTAAATCTTGGCTGTGCAACTGGGCATCCAAGTTTTGTTATGAGTTCAAGTTTTACCAACCAGACACTTGCTCAAATTAAACTTGCAACTGAAAAGCTTGAGAAAAAGGTTTATACACTTCCAAAAGAGCTTGATGAAGAAGTTGCAAGGCTTCACTTAGAGATGCTTGGAGTCAAGCTTACAAAACTTACTCAAGAGCAGGCTGATTATATTGGTGTGCCAATAAACGGCCCCTTCAAACCCGATTATTATAGATATTAAATTACTTCAAATATCCAATAACATTTTACCAGACGACTAAATTTATGAATGAAAAAGAGCTTGAAATTATACTTGAAAACGTAGCCAAAGGTTCTCTATCTATAGAAAATG
>JADFXA010000373.1 GCA_015233755.1 Desulfamplus sp.
CGAACCAAGTATTTTTGATATCAAAATCCGTTCTCAAACCGCATTCTGTCTGGATTTGATATTAAAAAATAACCCTGAAATTTCAAAGGTTATTTCTTTTGAAAAATTACAAATGACACTCGCTGATATAGGCTGCATTCATCCTCAGAAAAAAGCTGCTTAATTGGCGAAGGTATTGATTTAGACTCTAAAATAAAAAACCCCGCTGATTAAAGTGGGGTTTTTTATTACTTTAAATACCAACTCTTTAAGTATAACTAATAGATTGCACCTAATGGGAAATTGATTAGGCTCTCGGTTCTATTAGAGAAAAAATAGTTATGCAGCAAGCCTATTAAATCTTAAAGTTCTTGATAGACTCCTTAAGTTCTCCTGCAAGTTTGAAAAGCTCAGAGGCACTTGATTCAACTTTAGAACTGCTTAAAGCAATATTTTTTGAGTTATCAGTTATTTGAGAAATATCTTGTGTGATATGAACAGATATTTCTGCACTATGGGCAACTTTCTGGTTAACTTCAGTAAAACCTTGTGAAGCCTGAGCAATATTTTGGGCAACTTCATTTGTGGCAGCAGATTGCTCACCAACTGCTACAGCAATTGTTGATACAATATCATTAACTTCGTTATTTACCGCTGCAATCTGTTTTATCTCTCCAACTGTTGTGGATATTGCATTTTGGATCTTTTCTATCTCTTTTTTAATTTCGCTTGTAGCTGTGGAGGTCTGCTGTGCAAGAATCTTTATCTCTCCTGCTACAACTGCGAAGCCTTTTCCAGCCTCACCAGCTCTTGCAGCCTCAATCGTTGCATTTAATGCAAGAAGATTGGTTTGAGCTGAGATATTTGTAATAACTTCAGTTACCTTTCCAATCTCTTGAGCTGCCCGACCAAGTTCATTTACGCGCTCGGAAGTTTTTTGAGCCTGTACAACTGCATTATTAGTTATATTTTTAGCATTATCTGTATTTTTTGCAATCTCTTGAATAGATGCAGCCATCTCTTCAGTTGCAGCAGCAACAAAACCAAGATTGTTAAGCGCTTGTTCTGATGAAGCAGCTACTAAATGCCTGTTATCGTTCAATTGAATATTGGCACTATTTATCTTATCTGCTTTTTCTGAAGTCTCTTTTGATCCTTTTGCCATCTGTTTTGATATATTCGCCAGTTCTAATGAAGAGTGTGATAACTTCTCAACATCATCCTTGATGTTCCCAAAAATAGAGCTAAGACTTGATGCCATAAAATTTAGTGAGGATGCCATCATGCCGATTTCATCTTTTTGATTAATATCAACGCGCTGGGTAAAATCACCCGCTGCTATTTTTCTTGCACATTCAACACCTTTTATAATTGGAGAGGTAATTGAACCTGTGATGATAAATATAACCACCATACCAGCAACCAAAAAACCTACACCTATAAGTATGCTTATGTAAGTCATTTTCATTGCATCAGCAACAACCTCTCTTTTAGGAATATTTATCATTACTGCCCAAGGAGTTGTGGTCCTTCCCACATTTATAGGAACACAGATTCTTTCGACCTTTGCACCAACTGTTTTTGAATAGTTCTCAGTTATAAAGCCTTTACCTGACTTAATATCTTCGAGAAAAGGTTCTGCCCATGGGTCAGTATCAATAAGTGGTTTGCCAAGTCGTTCAGTTTTTGGATGTGCTACATAGATACCGTTATTTGAAATAATACTCATGTAGCCGCTCTCATATATTTTAAGGTCAGTTACAAGTTTTGTAAATTCTGACATTGCAATATCTACTGTAACGAGTCCAATAAATTTCCCATTCAATTTTATTGGAGCAGACATTGTGCTCATCAACACATCAACACCGTCAACCGGGTAGATATAAGGCTCAATAATACACTCTTGACCCGATTTTCTTGGGAGAATATACCAATCCCCAATTCCTGGTTTTTCATAATCCATAAGTGGATCAACCTGGATTTTCCCATTACTACGATAGACATAAGGGATAAATCTACCTGTAGAATCGTGGTATGGTTTATTTACAAATTCGCTATCTTTTCCATCAAAAGCATTTGGCTCCCAGCATGTACTCATTCCAAAAAAAGTGGGATTGTCGTCAAAAACCTGTTTTAGCATAGTTGTCATAAGATTTCTGTCAAGAGGCGTACCACTCTCTTTCATACCTTCAAATGCCTGAGAAAGTGCCCTTGCTGTATCCATTGCGACCTCTAACTCTGCATCAATAAAATTGCTGTATCTATTAGAAGTCTCTAAAGCTTTATCAAGAGCCTCTTTTTCGGCACTTTTCATCGATGTTATAGATACAAATACAATGGTAATAATAAATCCAAGAATTGTAATACCTC
>JADFXA010000374.1 GCA_015233755.1 Desulfamplus sp.
GTATCTCTTTTATTCCAGCAAAAGATGCCAACCCAAATCAGCGGGCAATACTTATAGAGTGTTCAAAAGATTATATCCGATTTGGAAAACTAAATAAAAGCTCCTCAACTACAAATAGTTCTGGAGCAAATACTATTATTACACCATCTTCTCAGGTAACTCAATTGCCAGCAAATTCAAATGGAATCAGGCAATTTATTCAATATCTTGAAAATTTTGATAAATTAAGAGACTATCCAATTTTTATAATCAAACCATCTGCTTCAGAATATGCTATGGAGCTTATCAATCAGGTTCAAAGCATAGGATTTGACGTTGGATATGATGCTATGGCAGAAAATGAAAGAGTAGAAAATATAAATAATTATGAATAGAGAGTAAGTTATGAACAAAATATCACCAGCAGAGAGAACAAAAGAGATTACACCTTTTATAGTTATGGAGATAATGGAGAAAATCCATGAAATGGAGGCAAGAGGTATTCATGTAGTTCATCTTGAAGTTGGAGAGCCTGATTTTAATACTCCTGAATGTGTTAAAGCTGCTATATCTGAAGCCTTTGAACGTAACGAGACTAAATATACACATAGCCTTGGAGATATAAGGTTAAGAGTAGCAATTTGTGAATACTATAAAGATGTTTACGGAGTTGAAATCACTCCAAACAGAATCATTGTTACATCAGGGACTTCTCCTGCGATGTTGTTAATTTTCTCTGCATTGATAAATCCAGGTGATGAAATAATTATCTCTGATCCACATTATGCCTGTTACCCTAACTTCATCAAATTTGCCCAAGGAGTTCCAGTAAGAGTTCAAGTGCAAGAATCAGAGGGTTTTTTATACACACCAGAAGCTATTTCTAAGCAAATTACCTCAAAAACAAAGGCAATTTTAATAAACTCTCCATCTAACCCAACAGGCAATGTTATGTCAAAAGAGAGAATGAAGGCAATAACAGAACTTGCAAATAGCCATAATATTGCCATAATCTCCGATGAGATCTACCATGGGTTGGTATATAGTGGCAAAGAGCATTCAATTCTCGAAATAACAAATAATGCGTTTGTAATAAATGGTTTTTCCAAGCTATTTGCAATGACGGGTTTACGTCTTGGATACCTTATTGCACCTGAACACTTTATTCGTCCTATTCAAATTCTTGAACAAAATTTCTTTATCTCTGCAAATTCTGTCATGCAGGCTGCCGGGGTATCAGTGCTTAAAAATGCTAAGAAAGAGACTGACGAGATGAGAAAAGTGTATAATCAACGGCGACAATACATGATTAATAGGCTCAAAAAAATGGGACTTGGAATAACTGTGGAGCCAACTGGTGCTTTTTACGTATTTGCTAATGCAAAACATATCTCAATGGATTCATACTCCTTAGCTGTTGATATTTTAGAAAAAGCTCATGTTGGAGTAACTCCCGGAGTTGATTTTGGACCAAGTGGCGAGGGGTACTTGCGATTCTCTTATGCCAATTCAATGGAAAATATTGAAGAAGCCATGAATAGGCTTGAAAAATATTTATATAAATTACCATTAAAAGATGAAAAATAATGATTATAAAACACGCTGAATTTGTTAAAAGTGCTGTCAATCCGTCTCATTTTCCTGAACCTGAGTTTCCAGAAGTTGCTTTTGCTGGTAGATCAAATGTTGGAAAATCTTCACTCATAAATACTATAGTTAATAGAAAAAATCTTGTAAAAACAAGTTCAAAACCAGGTTGTACCCAATTGGTTAATTTTTTTAAGATTAACAATAATACGTTTTTTGTTGACTTACCCGGTTATGGATATGCCAAAGTTTCCAAAACAGTTCGTTCTCAGTGGGGTTCTATGGTTGAACAATACCTCTCTAAAAGAACTAATTTAATGGGGGTAGTTATTCTTATTGATATAAGAAGAGAACCTCAAAAAGAGGAATTTCAACTTATGGAGTGGCTTATTAATAGAGGCATTCCATGTCTTAGAGTCCTTACTAAAGCTGATAAATTATCGCGTCAGAAACAGATTAACCGTCTCGCTGCTATGGCAAAGTTATTAATGTGTAAAAAGGAGGAGATTATCCTGTTTTCCGCCACATCAAAACAGGGAAAAGATGATATACTTCAAGAGCTTAATGTGCTTTTTAATGGGGTATCTGTCGGGTAGTTATGATGCTATCTGAAAACAATCTGTACACTACTAATAAACGGAAAATATTATAGGAGATTAAAATGGCTCAAGAATCTGTTATAACACAAGGAGTCTCAACAATTACAGGAAGTACTACATCCGCAGCTCCAGCAGCAAAAGCTGCAACTGCAATGCCAGCAGCCGTAGCAACAGCAG
>JADFXA010000375.1 GCA_015233755.1 Desulfamplus sp.
AAATTTACAATAGGCACATCATCTATCTCAACAGGCTTAATAACCCACCCCTTTACAATAGGAGTTACCTTATCAATATTCATGGATATTCGGTTATGCAGCTTTATAAGAGAATCTTCTCGATCTTCGCCAACATAAAACCTAACAGTTACAAGAGCCATATCTTTTCTTGACATTGAATAGACATACTCAACACCGTCAATCTGCCATAAAAACTGCTCAAGAGGAGTTGCCACAAGCTGCTCAATCTCCTCAGGTGTTGCCCCGGGTGCATTTACATAAATATCTGCCATTGGAACAACAATTTGAGGCTCTTCCTCTTTAGGAGTTACTAAAAGAGCTGCGCCACCAAGACATAGTGCAGTGATAATGAACATTATGGATAGTTTGCCATCTAAAAATTTTTCAACAAACTTTGAGATCAACCCCTGATCAAATTCACTTTTTCTATTATTTGAGTTGTTAGGGTTATTTTGATTTTCGCTATTCTGATTAAAGTTGTCAGATGTGCTTTTAGCAGAGGTAGAATCGCTATTTCCCATAATCAATCAAAGCCTCCAACACCAACAACTTCATCACCTTTAAGACCTGAAAGCACTTCAACCATATCACCAGAGTGTTTGCCAGTTTTTATATATCTAAGCTGCCAATCTTTTTCACGATTTTTAGGTTCTGATTGATTAGCATTATCCTGATTTTTTACCCCATTTTGCTCTGTTTTATCTCCACTAATTTGCACCATCACAAGCTCAAGCTGTCCGCTTATAATCACAGCTTTTAATGGCAGAAGCACAACTTCTTTTGTAGATTCAGGAATCAAGAGCTTTGCATACATTCCGGGATAAATATTGGCTATACCTTTTATGTCTTTAGGCAGTGTTGCTTTAATCAAAAAAGTTCTTGTTTCAGGGTCAGCATAAGGGATAATCTCCTCAACTTCAGCATCACAAGTGATTCCTAAAGTTGCTATTTCAGCCTTGAGTTTCATGCCGATCTTCACCTTGTTTATTAAACCTTCCCTAACATGAGCTTCAATCCTAAAACCTGTTTCAGTTCTAAGAGAGATAAGAGGCTTACCCGGCATGGCAAGATCACCCGGCTCAACCATTCGTTTGATTACCTCACCAGTTGCTGGGGCAGTGATTTTAGAAAATTCTAAACCAACATTGGTTTCTGATACAGCCCCCATAGCCTGCCTTATACCAGCTTCTGCCCCTGACAAAGCATCTTTTGCTCTTTTTAAAGCAGCCTTTGCCTGAATATAACCAGATTCAGCCATTTCAAGCTCCTGCTTTGTGGCAGCTTGAGATTTGTAATATCCGCTGACTCTATCATACTGAAGTTTTGCCTCTTTGTGGGCAGCTTCAGCAGCATTGACACCTTGCATTGCCTGCTCTTTGCCTGCTCTTGCAGCATTTAAGGCAGCATTTGCACCATCACGCCTTGAAGATGCCTGCCTATCATCAAGAGTTATAAGAATATCGCCCTTCTTCACCTTATCCCCAGCTTGAACATGAACCTTTTGAACTTGGGCATTTACCTGCGATTCAATCATGGTTTCGCTTTTTGGTTTGACTGTTCCAACTGCTGTGTAGGTCTCTTCAACTATCTGAAGCGATGCTTGGACAGTTTCCAAAGGAGCATAGCCATTAGAAATGCCACCTTGATTATTTTCTGTTGTTGAATCTGCTGCAAACAACGGAGCTTGTGAAAATATTGAAACTGTTTCAAATACCAAATTCGAGTTAAAAATAGGAACATTAGATATGAATTGAATAGAGAATAAAATTGAGAAGCTAACTATAAAAATAATACGGTTTTGTTTTAAACAATACATGGCTTTTTCCAATCACTCTATTGAATGTTAATAAGTTTAGATATTGCATTTCCAAAACTATTTTGTTCCTATAATCAATCCTGATTCCATAGGCCCTCTATATTTTGTACGAATAATATCTTTAAAGCCAGCGTTCTGAAGCATATCCATAAGTTCCCCTTCAGAGTAAGCCTGCCCACCATCTGTTCCAAGCAGCATATTTAGAGAAAATAGAGCTGGAAAAAGAGGACCATCTTTTTCGTTATTCATAATAAATTCATGGATAATTACTATTCCATTAGGTTCAAGAACAGATGCTGCCTTTTTAATAATTTGCTGACAATCCGAAGGTGAATCACCGTGGAGAATATGAGAGAGCCACACGACATCATATTTCCCCTTAATATCGTCTTTTAAAAAATCACCATCTTGAAATGTTATTCGATTTTGCTGACCAAAACGCTCAATAGTCTTTTCTGCAAAAGGCCGGGTTGTAGGAAGATCAAATACAACAGCAGTAA
>JADFXA010000376.1 GCA_015233755.1 Desulfamplus sp.
GCCCCTCCCCAACCCTCCCCAAGGGGGAGGAGTAATTATCTCCTTCTCCATTTGGCAAAGAGTAATTATCTCCTCCTCCATTTGGGAAAGAGTAATTATCTCCTCCTCCATTTGGGAAAGAGTAATTATCCCCCTCTCCATTGGGGAGGGGGGCGGGGGTGGGGCTAATAGGAATTGCCAATTCGTTTTCGTTTACAAGTTCAGCTTTTATCAAAATATGACCAGTTTCAGTAAATTTAACAGCATTATTGGCAAGATTTATCAACACCTGACCTAAACGCAGCGGATCACCAATAAGAGCATTTGGCAGATCAGGGCTTGTTGTGCTTATAAGCTCAAGACCCTTTTCAGCAGCTTTTATTGATATAATAGATGCTGTATTGCCAATAATATCATCAAGCCTAAACTCAATAGACTCCATAGAGAGTTTTCCCGCCTCTATTTTTGAGAAGTCAAGAATATCATTTATAATCTCAAGCAGAGATTTTGATGCAGATTGAATTTTGGATATATAATCATACTGTTTTTGAGACAGCTCTGTTTTAAGAGCAAGACCTGCAAAACCCATAATTGCATTCATTGGGGTTCTGATTTCATGGCTCATGTTTGCTAAAAACTCACTCTTTGCACGAGTAGCATCTTCAGCAGCCTTTTTTGCGGCTATAGTTGCTGCCAATGAGCGTTCTGCAGAGTCAATCAAGGCATTTATGTTTCTTGATAAAAGTCCTATTTCATCGCGGGCATGTATGGGCTTAATGGGTAGATATGAGTTTGTGCCAGGTTGAATTGTAACCACAGACCATGCTAAATCGGCAACTGGATTGCTTATGATTCGTTTTGATACCCAAACTATCAGAAATGCAGCGGTCACAAGCTGAGTTAGCATAAGAATTGTCAGTGTAATTGAGGCTTTTGTTGCTTCACCACGAATATACTTTTCATTCTGCACAATGGTAATTGTTCCTATCTGCTCTTTATCATCAACAGGAGAATATAGTGGATAAATAATACCATTGGTGAAATCTGAGGGTTCTCCATTGCTTCGCTCTATCTTAAATATATCTGAAGATTCTATTCTAACACCTATTATAAGAGGGCTTGTTAGAAGTCCATTTAAAATTTCTGTTCCAATCTCATCATTAGAGGCAAATGCGGCTACCTCCGCTTGGTCCCGAATTGTCCGAACAAGTTGTTCTTGGATGTCATTATTGACTTTCACTTGGTACATATAGGAGTATATGGCTGTAAATATACCTGCCAGAATAGAAAAAATAAGCAATCCAAGAGTAACGTAGAATACTAATCTATGCTGGAGAGTGTTAGTTGAATATTTCATTAAAATGTGAACTCCATGCTCAATGAATATAGATTGACTGTGTTGAAATATGGTAAGAGTTCAATCTTTTTATTAAATAGACCATAACCATAAGGCTCTATATGTATATTATCCCATTGAATTTTTATAGCTGCTTGGTTACTAAAATCCCAACGTAAACCTAAAGAGTTGCTATACTGTTCCATACGAGTACTATTTAATATATAAATAGCACTTGATTGTAAGCTACTCCAATTTCCCCAATCATTTACTGGCTCATGTATATCTGTATAAGGTTCTATCTTACCAAAAAGAAAATATGGGGTGAGATTACCAAATCTATAACCTAAGCTAAAATAGCCAGCATAACCATTTGGCGCAACGTCGCCATCTGCCCTCATAAGACTTATTTCACTTTGTGCTAACCATTTGGAATCATCATAAGAAGCTCCCAACGTTATATATGAAATGTCATTGTCTTTAAATCTAATCTCATTGCGTAAATAGAGAGCTTCAGAACTTATATTTGGAAAATACTTTTCTGTTTTAGATGCTATATCTTCGAGGTATCTGTCAATTTCACTAAAAGCAGATACTTCATTTTTTGATGTAAAAAAAGAGTAACCTACCTTTAAACTTAATTTTCCACAGTAACGAGTAATAGAGCATGAAGATACATTGTTGCTTTTAAAATCGTAGTTTTCTTGTCCCATTGCTAAAGGTATATTTTTTCTTCCTTGTTGAATTTTAAAACGCCACTCAACATTATTGATCTCTAAATTATAAGCCAGATCAACACCATCTATAAAAAAAATTGGAATTCTGCTGTAAAACTCAATAGGAGGTCTTACCCAGAGATAAGCATAGCCAGTATCTCTTATGTCAGACATAAGAAAAGGATCGTAACTTATTCTACCAATTCTAATATCAATTTCAGGTTTAGGGTTTATACCTAAATATGCTAACTCCATTGAGTCCATAAAAGTTGGGTTAGCCCGATCCTTTAAAATAG
>JADFXA010000377.1 GCA_015233755.1 Desulfamplus sp.
GTGCTGTTTCAAGAGCAAGCTCAAAGTAGATTGTTGGCTCTGTATAGGTGTAGGATATGCTTTCGCACCCTGCATTAATTGCCTGATTAACTATTGCTTCTGGTTCAACATTCCCACCTCTTATAGCTCTGTTTTGACCTATCGGTATTTGTGAGATATTGCTATTTTGGCAAAAAGAGCATTGAAAATTGCACCCTTCAGTTGCAATGGAGAATGAAGTTGAACCGGGTAAAAGGTGGAAAATAGGTTTTTTTTCAATTGGATCAATAGCCTTTGAGATAATTTTGGAATAGACTAAAGATATAAGTTCACCATCATGGTTTTCCCTTACCTGGCATACTCCCCGTTTTCCAGATTCAATCGTACAGAAATGATTGCATATTCCACATTTTACACGTTTATTCTCAAGTTTTTCATATATTAATGTTTTCATCTATATTATTTTTAACTCTTATCCTTATCCAAAAAAATGTGTGGTTAATAGCGATTAACTAAAATTTAGAGCCTGTTTAACACTTTAAAGGCTATTAGAGTTTATTTATAACTCATCTTTTATTTGTTGTTTGGTTCATCGCAAACCCTGTAACAGGATTATATCTGTTTTGTGGTGTTATTCTTAAAGAGAGTGGCCTTGTTCTAAATCGTGGAACAGGTATGATTGCCATTCCAATAATAGTTCCAAAAGGGGATTTTTGCACTAATGGAATTTGCTCAATCCAATTGCAGATTTTATTGCTGCTAAATGGAAATTGGAGAGTTGTTTTCCAATCAATTGGGACATCACCAAGAATATCAAAAGCTATCTGTCTAAGTTCCAAGATACTAAAAAATCTTGCTTGAGAAATAACATTTTTAATAAAAACTCCTTTTATACGCCGCATTATATTTAAAGGAGCATATTTATTAAAAGCACAGATAAATACTTTGTCCTTTGTTACTCTGCAAGCCTCTTCAATAGCTTTTGAAGGCCTTTCTGTAAATTCAAGGCTGGTGAGAAAAAAGGAGTGGTTAAAGGTGTTATCGTCAAAAGGCAGCTCTTCTGCAAATGCACGGTGAAGGTCTGCTTTATCACCAAGCCTATCTTTTGCCATGTCAAGCATGTAAGGGGAAGGATCAATACCTGTAAGGCTAAGCCCACGATTTAGCAGAGGCTTAAGGCTTCTTCCTGTTCCACAACCTATATCAAGAACCGAGCTGCCAATTTCTGGTGCAACCATTTTAAGCAGCAGCTCAATCTCAAGATTAAATGCGTAGATCTGTTTAGCCCGTTCAAAGCAGGTTTCATAATTTCTTGAATCATTAAAATCAAATATATATCCCATAATGGAAATCATTTTATGATGAAAGCGGATAAAGTTTCAAGATGCTTCTTGAGAAATGCTTATTATATTTGTTTGAAAAAAATTACTCACTATGATTGAGCTTATGTGGTAATATTTAACAACTCTTGAAAAATTGTTATACTATAAGCAGGTATAAACTTTACGGATTCGTAAATTTTAATTAATTAGCAAAGACAACCTATATGACAGATATTGATAATAAAATAGCCCAAGAAGCACTCTTTTTACAGCAAGAACTCAACCGCCACAACTACAGATACCATATACTTGATGATCCTGAAATATCTGATGCTGAATATGATAAGATGATGTCAAGACTTCTTGAGATCGAACAGATATATCCATCTCTTTCAACTCAAGATTCTCCAACAAAAAGAGTTGGAGCAGCCCCTCTTGAATCGTTTCAGACAGCAAAGCACTCCATTCCAATGCTTGGGCTTGACAATGCTTTTAATGACGATGAGCTTATTGATTTCCATAACCGAACCTTAAAATTTCTTGAGGCTCAAAAAAATATATCTGCAGGTTCTGCTGAATCCTATGCATCTTCTAATATTTTTGAATCTATTGAGAAGCATGATGATTCTGACAAAATTTTCGAAAATGAGATTCGTTACACCGTTGAACCCAAATTTGATGGAGTTGCTGTTGAGCTTACCTATGAAAATGGAATTTTAATTAGAGCAACCACAAGAGGCGATGGAGTTACAGGAGAAGTTATTACAGAGAACGTCAGAACTATCCGTTCAGTTCCTCTTAGAATTTCTACATCATCTAATAAATATACGATAAACAATGACGATACTTTGCTGGAACAAGAGTTTACATTGCCAGATTTTTTTGAAGTAAGGGGAGAGGTTATTATTAACAAAAAAGATTTTGAGAGTCTAAATATAGCACGTCTTAAAAAAGGAGAACCTCTATTTGCAAACCCAAGAAATGCGGCGGCAGGGTCATTGCGTCAATTAGACTCTAAGATAACA
>JADFXA010000378.1 GCA_015233755.1 Desulfamplus sp.
AGAGCCTTTAATTCGGTTTTTTTAACAAGTTTGGACAAAATCAGGACGAAGGAAAATATACAGACTTCAACCTATTCACTTTATTGCCAATGTCTTATTGCGGCAACAATGGGTTCCCTTGATGGATACAACGCCTCTTAAATCCATGCTCGAATCCAATATTGACTTTGGCAAACTCAAAAAAAGCACAACTGAAATCATAATATCTGCTGTAAATCTTCACACCGCAATCCCTGAATTTTTTAATCAAAATGAAATAACTATTAACCATATTATGGCATCAAGTGCTATGCCCATTATCTTTCCACCTCATAAAATTGATGGAATCCCTTATTGGGACGGTGGAATCATGGCAAACATACCGCTTTTGCCTGCTCTATCAAGGGAGATAGAAGAGATTATTGTGGTTCTTCTTTCGCCTTTTGGACACAATTTTAATTTGCCTGAACCAAAAAAATTAATGGACGCGGGAGAACATCTGATGGAACAATCTCTTGTCTCTTCTTACCAAAGCACACTTATGGGGCAAGATATTACAAGAATAAAGGATCAGCTTTCTGCCTCTTCGTATTTAAGAAGAAAAAATCTAAGAAGAGACATAGAGAACATAGAACCTAATGGCATTGATAATATTAAAAATAATGAAAACAAAACAAGCCCTCGAATAATAACCATTGCCCCATCTAAAATGCTTGGTATTCCATCTTTGTTAAATTTTACTCTAAAACAGGCCAATCGCCTCATGGCTGAAGGCTACAATAATGCCCGTCAAAAATTGAATAGTATTTTATAATACATACATCACCCAATAACCCCCCAAAATAGATAAATTGAAGGAGAAACCTTATGCTTCCTGAGTATTTTGAATTTTCGCTTCCCACAAAGTTAGTTTATGGCGCTGGGATTGTCGGCAATATTGAAAAAGCAGTTGCTAAATTTGGTAAGAAAAGAGCATTGCTTGTAACTGATGCTATTCTTGCTGAGGCAGGACCTGTAGAAAAAGTTAAGAATGGGTTTAAAAACACTGGTATTGAGATTGTATCAATGTTTGACAATGTCCCTCCAAACTCCACCTTAAAAACTGTTCAAGATTGTGCAGCTCAAGGTGTTGCAGATAACTGCGATATGGTTATTGCTGTTGGTGGTGGTAGCGTCATTGACACGGCAAAAGTTGCAAATCTTGTTATGAAAAAAGGTGGTAAAGTTCAAGACCACATGGGTGCATATCTTCTTGATAACAATGAATCTTTATTCCCATCAATTATTATTCCAACTACCGCTGGTACAGGCTCAGAAGTTACTAAGGTTGCTGTTATCGCTGACCCTGACAATGATGTTAAACTTCCATTTGCCGAAGAGCAATTTTTACCACAACTTGCTATCTTAGACCCAGAGCTTACACTCTCTTTGCCCGGAAAACTTACTGCTTCAACTGGTATGGACGCATTGGTTCATGCAATTGAAGCTTATGTTGATAAAGAGTGGTCTCCAGCATCTGATGCTCTTGCATTACATGCAATTAAACTTATCTCAGATAATATTTTGATCGCATGTGCAAAACCAAACAATATTGAAGCTCGCGGTGCAATGTTAGTTGGAAGTTTTCTTGCTGGAGTCGCATTTTCTCACTCAATGGTTGGAATGGTTCATGGAATTTCTCATGCACTTGGCGGGGTTTATCATATTCCTCATGGTCTTGCTAATGCACTTATTTTGCCTGAAGTCATGGAATACAATCTTGATGCGAGATTAGATAGATTTGCAGATATTGCGATCACTATGGGAATATCATTTCCAGAGATTATAACAGATAGTCAAAGTCTCATTAAAACAGGTAAGCTTGATATTTTGTCCAAACTTGTTAAAAAAACCGAATTAAAGGCTCTTCAACAGGTCGTTGAAAATGGCTCAAGTGCTGTTAGGGAGTTTGCAGTTAAAAAACTTGACAGCCTTGGGTTTGTGGATCAATGGGTTAGAAAAAATGCAGCTTATGCAGGTATTGACAGAATCAGAACACTAAATCGCCAACTTGCATTTTTAACTGGTATTCCACTTAACTTGAAAGATGCTGGTATAAGAGACGATCTTGCAAAAATAGATCAAGTTGCAGATACTGCAATGGAAGATGGTTCAATGCTCTATAATCCTGTTGAGCCTAAGAGAGAAGATGTTATTGAGATTGTAAAAGCTGCTTATTACCGTAAAGATACTCCTCTTAAAGTATCTGAAGAAGATCTCAAATCTGCTGCTGAAAAATCAGCGGGCGAAAAGGCAATGAAATCTGTCTTTAAAGACAGTGATCAACTATATGATATTTTAGTAG
>JADFXA010000379.1 GCA_015233755.1 Desulfamplus sp.
ATTATTAAAAGGTGATGCAGAGCTTGGACCAGCTCTTTCAAAAACAGGGCTTTGCGTTCAGTTTGTCTATAAAAACCCATCAGCAACAATTACCATTGATGCTACAGGTGAAGAGTTAAAAATAGTTGCAGGTGATTTTAGCGGTTCTCCAGAAGTTACTATGACTATGGACGCTGATTTTGCACACAAGTTCTGGCATGGCAAGGCAAACCTTGTCAGTGCCTTGACTCGTAGGCTTGTTGTTGCAAAGGGCAATGTTCCAAAAACATTGAAACTTTTACCAGTTCTTAAGCCTGCTTATAAACTCTATCCACAGTATCTAAAAGATAAAGGTCTTGCTGATATTATTATGGCATAGTATCCAAACTATAATATAGTGTTCTACATTTGAAATTTTTAACAATATTCAATATTGTTAAAAGACAAACAATGTTCTATAAAACTCCTTTTCTACTGAACTTTAAGCGGTTCATGACAAAGGAGTTTTTATATTTTTATTTGTTTGAACATTACAACAATAACCGCACCTAAGCTGCTTATATTTTGCAATATATGAAACAATATTACTCCCCTGAAGATATAGATAAATGTATTGCCATGCTTGAGAGTATGGCTCAAAAAAGCGAACTTATTGCCAATATCCCAGAGACTCAAAGGATAGCGTTACTATCAGCCGCTGGAAGAGTCTCAAGACCAGATAGAAAATATCTTAAACAAAGACGCAAAGAGTTAAATAAGATTGAGCGTCAGCCCGTTATTATAAAAGAACGTCAGGCAAGAGCCTCTACAGGAATTAGAAGTGCAAGAGAAGCTGATATATTTGAGGCTCCATCCAAGATTACAGCTATCCCTTCAACTATTGAGCAAGAACTCAGCTCACCTCGTAACTGCTATATCTGCAAGGCAGAATATAGAACTCTTCACCATTTTTATGATGCAATGTGTCCCGTATGTGCTGAGTTCAACTACCAAAAGAGGTTTCAAAGTGCATCTCTTGACGGTCAAGTGGCTCTAATTACAGGCTCACGTCTTAAAATAGGTTATCAATCAACTCTTATGATGCTTCGTGCTGGTGCAAGAGTAATTGCAACTACACGATTTCCAGTTGATTCGGCACTGCGCTATGCAAAAGAGAGAGATTTTAAAGATTGGAAAGATAGATTGCACATCTACGGTCTTGATCTAAGACACATATCAAGCGTTGAGATATTTGCAGGCTATATTGAGCATAATTACCACAGACTTGATATTTTAATTAACAACGCTGCCCAAACAGTTAGAAGACCACCCCAATTTTATGCCCATCTTATGGACAATGAAAATCTAACCTATGATCAATTGGTAAAATCTTATGGTGAGTATGGCAAAGCTGCTGTTGAACTTCTTAAAGATTACTCTATATGTAAAGAGAGATTATTCAATTATCACAATTGTGAGCCCGAGAATAAAAGTCAAGAATTAGACAATATTGACACAATAAACTATATTCAAAAATATGACCCAGCAGAAAAATCCGCTATCGAATTCCATAACAATATAATTCCACGTCACAATACTATTATTCCATGCAACGATGGTTTGCCAGCAATTGGAATTAGAGAATCTGCAAAGCTCTCTCAAATACCCTACAGTGTTGATGATTTCGATAGAGCAGATGAAATTTTCCCAAGAGGAAAACTTGATATAGATCTTCAGCAGGTTGATTTGCGAAATACAAATAGTTGGCGTTTAAAACTTGGTGAAATTCACACATCTGAAATGGTGGAGGTTCAGTTGGTCAATGCGGTAGCACCTTTTGTTCTCTGTAATAGGCTTATTGATCTTATGAAAAAAGATTACACTGGGCAAAAACATATTGTAAATGTTACTGCAATGGAAGGTAAATTTCACCGTTTTAAGCAAGCATCACGCCATCCACACACCAACATGGCAAAGGCCGCATTAAATATGATGACTCACACTGCTGCTGCTGATCTTGCTAAACATGGCATCTATATTAACGCCGTAGATACTGGTTGGGTAACTGATGAAGACCCAGCAGCACTTGTTAAACATAAAGAAGAGGTGCATGATTTTCAACCACCTCTTGATATTGTTGATGGTGCTGCCAGAGTTTGTGACCCATTTTTTAACGGTATTTTAACAGGCAAACATTGGTGCGGAAAATTTTTAAAAGATTACAAACCTATTGATTGGTGAAAGATAAATCGTTTATATAAATAACGTCTTAAAGTTATATATAATATAAATGCCATAAATTTAGTTCTGCCTAAACTTTAGAGATGCACGACCGTGCCTCTCTACTTTTAAATATACAAG
>JADFXA010000037.1:0-2747 GCA_015233755.1 Desulfamplus sp.
ATTCAATCAAAAACGTCATTTCAAGGGTTACGGGTGGAGAAAAATCAGAGATTGACGGAACTCTTCGCTCAAATGTGGGCAAGGCTGACTTTTACTTTATCAACCCAAAAGGTGTTGTTTTTGGGCAAAATGCAAAGGTTGATGTTCCAGCTGCGTTTCATGTCAGCACAACAGATGAACTCAAATTTAAAGACGGTTCATCTTTTAAAACATCAAAGAGTGAACAAAGCACGCTAACAGAGGCAACACCTGAATCTTTTGGTTTTTTGGAGAGACAATCAGCAACTATTGAAGTTAATGGGAAAGTTATTCAAAATGGAGGCTCTATTGAGATTAACGCATCTAATCTTGAATTTAAGCCTGAAAGTAAGATCTCACTTACAAGCAGCAAAGATATAAAGATACAGGGAAATGAAGAAAAATTTGCAACTTTAGAAAATGTTGAGGGTGAAATTAAATTCACAGCAAATGGCTCTTTTGTCATGGATAAAGCTATAATTGGCGTGGGAGGTAATGGCGGAGGAAATTTATCTCTAAAAACAAATAAAGCAACATTAAAAAAATCTGCCATCATTGTGGATAATATTGGCAGTAAAGATAACGATAAAGGGGTTGATATTGAGGTTAAAAATGAATTTGAGCTGTCAGAAGGCTCATCAATTTCAAGCTCTACGTGGTTAGATGGTGATGCGGGTTATGTCAAAATTAATGCTGGGAATATAAAAATTGATGGAAGTGGAATGGGTGATAATGAATATACAGGAATTTGGAGCGATGCCTATTCAACATCTAATGGTAATGCTGGAAATATTGAAATTACAACTTCAGGCCTTGTTGAACTATTGAACAATGGACAAATATCAAGCTGTACATCATCTAAAGGAGATGCGGGAAAGATAAAAATTAAGGCAAATGAGATTCGAATTTATGATGATGGAGAAAATGATCGATACACGGGTATCTGGAGTGATGCTTATTCAAGTTCTATAGGCAATGCAGGAGAAGTTGAGATTGAAGCATCTAATTTACTTAGTATGATAAACGACTCAAGAATATCCAGCGACACTTATTCAAAAGGGGATAGTGGTATTGTGTCAATAAAAGTATCTGGTTTAGTTGAACTTTTAAATGGGTCTCAAATATCAAGCACAACTTTTGAAGATGGTGATGCTGGTTTTGTAAGTATAAAAGCCCAAAATCTTAAAATTGATGGGTATGGTTCTGGTATATGGAGTTTAAGCGATAATGATTATATAGGCGATGGAGATTTAGATATTTATGAAGGAAAATCTGGTGAAATAGATATTGATGTTGATGGTTTAATGGAGATTTTAGATGGTGGTCAGATATTGGGAGTAACTTTTTCAAAAGCCAATGGTGGTAATATCAAAATCTCAGCAGAAAATCTTAGAATAGATGGGCAAGGTAATAACAAACAATTCACAGGTATAATAAGCGACACTTACTCTGACTTTGCAGGAAAAGCTGGAAATATTGATATAAAAGTAGATGGACTTATTGAACTTCTTGACGGAGGATATTTATCAACCACTACAATATCTAATGGAGATGCTGGAAATATAAAGATTAATGCTAAAAATATTGTAGTTGATGATAAAAGTAATGAACAGGTTACCGGTATTTTTAGTAATAGCCTATATGTAGAAAGTAAAGGATATGCAGGAGAAGGTGATGCAGGGACAATAAATATCGAAGCTAAAGAGACTATTCAACTTCTAAACAATGCGTGGTTCTCGAGCAATACAACAGCTAAAGGCAATGCTGGCTATATTCTTTTAAATACGAATAACCTTATAATGTCTGACTCAAGTAGTATTGAGAGTGCAGCTTTTGAAGGTACAAGTGGTTATGTTGGAGATATTAAAATTAATGCAAATTCAATCAAAATATTTGATGAGAGTACAATACACATTATGGCACTAAACACTCTGTCAGAAGATAAGTTGAATAATAAGCCTTTAACATCTATCAATATAAGTAGCAAAAATTTTGTAGCTGATAACTCTTACATTGCTTCAGTAAGTGAACAAAACGTTCCAGCCTCTCCAATTAATATTGAATCCGAGAAGTTTATAATTTCAAATGGTAGCAAGATAAGCTCTGCTGCAAATATGGCAGATGGTGGAGATATTTCTATTAATGGAGAGAATATATTTTTATACAATGGGCTTATTATAACATCTGTATTTGAGGAGAATGGTAATGGCGGTGATATTACTATTAATGGAATAGATGAAGAAGATAGCAAAGCAGAGTTTCTAATTATGAAAGGTGGATTTATTAAAGCAAATACAGAAGGTAAAGACGCAAGTGGAGGAGAGATCTCAATTAATGTCAATAATATCATTACTGATCAAAATCAAAATTTTAAACTTGGAGGTAACGAGATTATTGTATTTGAACCTGATATGAATATGAATGTCATTCAAGCTGCCGCTCCTAACGGCAATAAAGGTGAGATTAATATAAGTGGCGTTACATTGGATATTGGCAGCTCTATGGCTAATATCCCAAACAAGTTTTCAAACGAAATAGATTTAGCAACCGACCCTTGCAAAACGATTGCTACTTCACATGCAAGCTCTCTAATTTATAAGTCACGCGAAGGATTTGCGGAGATGCCCTCTAACCTATCATCAATATTTTATGGTGGAAACCGGCTTGACAAGCTGATTATATATCAAGAAACTAATCAGCAATATTGAGCCTTTACTTAAAATAATCAA
>JADFXA010000037.1:2845-4197 GCA_015233755.1 Desulfamplus sp.
CTGATTATATATCAAGAAACTAATCAGCAATATTGAGCCTTTACTTAAAATAATCAACTATCTTTTCATAAATTTCAAAGGAGAGATTAGAACATGAGTTTTGATACAGATACACAAAAAGAACAAAAAAAGGCTATAAGCAAAGAGAAAGCAGAACGAAAAATCAAATGTGTTGTGTGGGATTTGGATAACACTCTTTGGGAAGGTACTCTTTTAGAAGATTCAGAAGTTCAGCTTCGCGATGGTATCCTTGAAATTCTACAAACTTTAGATAAGAGGGGCATTCTTCAATCAATTGCATCTAAAAATGAACACTCCTTAGCTATGAAACGGCTTCAAGAGCTTGGTGTTGCAGATTATTTTCTATATCCACAGATTCACTGGGGGCCTAAATCTGGTTCAATAGAGCGTATTAGGCAAGATATAAACATAGGGATTGACACCTTTGCTTTTATAGATGATCAGACATTTGAGCGTGAAGAGGTCTTCTTTGCACACCCAAAAGTTTTGTGTATTGATGCTCTAAATGTTCGTCAGATGTTGGAGCTGCCTGAATTTAACCCAAGGTTCATTACTGAAGATTCAAGCAAAAGACGCCTTATGTATCTTGCGGATATGGCAAGAAAAAAAGTTGAAGAGCATTTTGAAGGACCGCAAGAGGATTTTCTTGCAACTCTTGAGATGGTTCTAACAATTGGGACTCCAAAAGCAGAAGACCTAAAACGGGCAGAGGAGTTGACTTTACGAACCAACCAGCTAAACACTACGGGCTACACTTACTCTCATGATGAGCTTGATTTTTTTCGCAACTCAGAAAATCATCGACTTATGATAGCAGGACTTGATGACAAATATGGAAGTTATGGTAAGATTGGTCTTGTCTTAATTGAATGCGATAAAGAGAGATGGATGATAAAACTACTTCTTATGTCATGCAGAGTAATGACAAGAGGAGTTGGAGCTGTGTTAATTAACCATATACGCAATGAAGCACGAAATAATGGTGTGCGTCTATTTGCTGAGATGATTCAAAATGACCGTAACAGAATGATGTATATGACTTATAAATTCAACCACTTCCATGAATATCATAAACGAGAAGATGGGCTTATTATTTTTGAAAACGATTTAAGCAAAGAACAACCCTTTCCAAATTATCTGACTGTGAAAATTGGCTATTAAGTTTTAGGCCGATGGTTAAAAACATCGGCCGAATTATGTAATTTATATTTAAACCACATCTTCATAAAATTTCTTAACAATATCAAGATATTCGGATAAAAGAACCTTGCTTACTACAAAGATATGACCCACATTTTTCTCAATTGTGCGATTAAGCCCACCACGAGTCT
>JADFXA010000037.1:4297-7418 GCA_015233755.1 Desulfamplus sp.
TCAAGATGTGGTTCATTTGATGGAAGACAATAAGTTTGATTGTAAATTTGATTTTCAACAAAAATCAGCCGTATCCACTCTCTATGGGCATGTGAACCAAATTTTGTGCCATGAGTCAGCCAGTAAAGAAATGGAGCAGCATCTTCAATAGCACCAGGAAAAGATGCACGGGTATAAAATCCAGATGCGACATTATATTGAACACCATGCTGAATCTCATTCATGCCAACGCTTATGATCTGTGGTGGAACATTAACATCTCCATACATCTCTTCCATCAGTATCTCATCATAATCATCTTTAATTACCCGCCGCATAGGCGCATGGCCGCTTGAATCATCATCAAACTTTACAGGTGTAGCCATAAGAGCAACTTTTTTTATATCCATCTCTTCTCCGCGACTTAAACGCTCTTCAGCTCTTCTGGCAAGATATGGCATAAAGATTGTTCCCCCCATACAGTAGCCCATGACATAAATATCTTGGTTAGGGTGAAGCTTTTTAATTATATCAATATATTTGTCGTGCACAACCTTCCCGTAAAAATCAAGCCCAAGTTTTGTATCCTCAACCCCGGGATCACCAGGAGCCTGAAGATAAATCGTATAACCAGCCTCCAACATTCCTTGAACCACTGATTTACCTTCAGCAAGATCAAAGATTTCAGCTTTATTTATAAGAGGGCTTACCATGTATAGAATCTTGCCATTTGGTTCTATACCTTTTGGCAGAAGATAATGGCGAAGTGTTACTGTATGAATATTTGACCCTTCTACTACTTCATATTCAGAAAAGCCTATTTTGCCTTTTGTGTAAGATTCTGCAAATAATTTTATATTAAATGCGTTGTGGTTATAAAGATTCTCAAGGCGGATGCGGGCTGTATCTAAATATTCTGAAAAAGGCTGAGCTGGTTTGCCCGGCTTTTGTTTGAGTGCAAAGGGTATCTCTCTTTTTTTTGATTTTATTATCTCTGGTGTGTTTGGTTCTGTCTTCGTGCTTAATGACCCTTGAGTTATTGAATCGTCTTCTCCATTTAACGGTTTTTCGGTAATGACGATAAGCAAAGATATTAGAAGCTCTTTCATAGCTTTTAAGCGAGTAAGGCCAAGCGAGTTATACTGACACTCAAGTTGAGCAAAATCTTTCATATACTTTTTAAGTGTTGCGATTCCATCGTGAGTAGATGAGAGTTCTTTGCATTTATTTGTGTCAAAAGTGCTAATAAGATTTAACGATTTAGAAGTGGAAGTAGAGTTTGTGTCAAAACTTTTTTGGGTCATACAAAGTGTGCAAAGTTCATAAAGCATGTTACCGTATGCATTTTCAACATTTTCATCATGTTCTGCATAAGTATCTGGTGTGAAGCCTGCTCGTGTGGCAATTTTAGCGTGGAGGTTGATAGGATTGGTAATGTTATGCTCAATTAGCCATTTATGGAAATGGGCAACACCTGATAAAGGACCAAATATATGAGGGGATTTAGCTACTGTTTTTAAAATATTTTTCCATTGAAGGGTATTGCGTATCCAGCCTCCTACAATTCTACTTTTCCATGGGAGATGGGTTGTATAGCCTTCTATGTTATCTGCTGGAGAATATAGGTAAGGGGCAAGCAGCTCGTCAGGTGATATTCTATAGCTGTCTTGGACAGATATAATATTTTGAACGGGTTTTTCTATTTTTATTTCATTATTATTATTTATCATTTGAAAGGACTTCTTACATTATTTTAGATTATGGATAGTAGTTTTCTTGTTTATCAAGAGTTGCTGCTAACGATAAAATATAATTATTTTAAACAATGGACATTGTTTTTTAATCTAAATATCAAGAAGCTATATCCATAGCAACATAAAAATAGCAAGAAGTCCTTTAAATATTTAAATATTTAAATTAAATATCATAATAAAGATGGAACTCATAAGGATGCGGACGGCTGTTTACAGGTGTTAGTTCATTTTCTCTCTTGTAGGCAATCCATTTTGAGATAACATCTTTTGTGAATACATCACCTTTTAAGAGAAATTCACAATCTTTCTCAAGTGCATCAAGTGCCTCGCCAAGTGAACCAGGGGCAGATGCGATCTGAGCAAGCTCTTCAGGTGGCAGATCATAGATATTCTTATCCATTGGATCACCAGGATCGATTTTGTTCTGAATACCATCAATCATAGCCATTGTCATTGCAGCAAATGCAAGATAACCATTGCATGATGGGTCTGGAGTTCTAAACTCAATACGCTTTGCAGATGGAGAGCTTGAATACATAGGAATTCTTATTGAGGCACTTCTGTTACGGCTTGAGTATGCAAGGTTAATTGGTGCTTCAAATCCTGGAACTAATCTTTTATATGAATTGGTTGTTGGGTTTGTAATTGCACAAAGAGCTTTGCAATTTTTCATTATACCGCCTATTGCATAGAGTGCCTCTTGGGATAGCCCTGCATATTTATTGCCAGCAAAGGTGTTTTTCCCATCTTTCCAGATACTTAAATGGGTGTGCATACCTGTTCCGTTGTCGCCATAAAGTGGCTTTGGCATAAAGGTTACGCTATTGTTATATTTAGCAGCAACATTTTTAAGAACATACTTAAACCAAGCAAGTTTATCACCCATATCTAAAAGGCTACTAAACCTTAAATCAATTTCACACTGTCCAGCAGTTGCAACCTCATGGTGTTGGCACTCCATTGCAATTCCCATGTCCTCAAGTGTGAGCAACATCTCTGTTCTCATATCTTGATATTTGTCTGATGGTGGAAGTGGATAATATCCGTGTTTATGGCGGATTTTATATCCAGTATTCGGCATCTCTTCACGACCTGAGTTCCATATAGCCTCATCAGAGTCAAGTTCGTAAAAAGCAGAATTGGTCTCTGCTCCGTAACGTACATTATTAAAGATAAAAAACTCTGGCTCAGGTCCTACAAACACTGTATCTCCAAGCCCTGTTGATTTGATATATTGTTCAACTTTTCTTGCAACATAGCGTGGATCGCGAGTATATGATTCACCTGTAATTGGGTCTTTGATGTCTCCTATGATTGCAAGTGTTGGCTGTGCAAAAAATGGATCCATTTTAGCTGTTGTAGCATCTGGAATAACGAGCATATCGCTA
>JADFXA010000037.1:7517-9167 GCA_015233755.1 Desulfamplus sp.
AATATCAATCATTCTGATTTTTTCTTCTTTAATCTTTGCAACGATTTCTGCTGGTGTCATTTTCAATTTTTCCTTTTATGGTTTTATATTATGAAATAACTATATTTTAAGATTTGATAAATTTCATAAAGTTATCAAATTGTTAATAATAACTTGATTTTGCTAAATCTAAAGAGCATCTGCTCCACGTTCGCCAGTCCTAACTCTTATAACATCATCAACAGGTAGAACAAAGATTTTGCCATCGCCGATTTTGCCCGTATTTGATGCCTTACATATTGTATTTACAACCTCTTCTGCCTGTTCTTTTTTTACAAGTATCTCAATTTTGATTTTAGGCACAAAATCAACCACATACTCTGCACCTCTATATATCTCCTTGTGTCCTTTCTGCCTGCCATACCCTTTCACTTCAGTGATAGTCATTCCCTGAATACCAATCTCGTTCAGAGCTTCCTTTACATCATCTAATTTAAAAGGCTTGATAATTGCTTCAATTTTTTTCATAAATCCTCCTCTAATATTCTAACTTTATATTATAATCTAACTTTATAGCACTGAATTTACTATCAGATTACGATGTTTAAGCTTAAAAATAAAATACAATTCAATATTCTAAATCACTTATTTTTTAATCTGTTATTAATGGCAAAGCCTCTATAATAGCACTTTTTATCTCTTCTTGCTTCTTTGGATCATCAATCTTGCCATTATCTATCGCCTTTACATAAAACACATCAACTACCTGATCAATCTTTGTTGCAACTACAGCAACTCTTACATCAAGCCCAAGTTTGTAAAGCACATTGGTTATTGCAAAAAGAAGTCCTGGAAAGTCATAAGCAAATACTTCAATAACAGTAAAAAAACTCGAAGTCTCATTATCAATCCTAACTTCGTTAGGCATTGGCATTTGACCAGACTTTGGAGCAATTGTTTTAGGAAGTTTATCTGTAAGACGCTCCAGAAATGAGTCATCATTAAGTGCCTGCTGAAATTCTCGTTCAGCTTTCTGCCACTTCTCGTTTTCAAATATCTTATCTGTTGGCGGCATCACTTTAAAAATATCAAGTGCTGTGTTGATGCCAAATGAGTATGCTTGAGAGCCTACAATATTGAGTCCATTTAGGAAAAATACCCCTGCAAGTTTTGAATAAAATCCTGGCTTATCTTTGCCACATATAGTTATTGTTCTTATTTCGGAGTTATCATTATCTTCAGACGTAATTCTCCACAAAAATTCTCTATTTTGAAGTTCTCTATACAAATGCAAATGAGAGACTATTTCAGGTGCAGAGACGTAAAGAAGATAGCGGCGACTCATACTATCAAGCTCTTTTAAGAGTTGAGCTTCTTCAATCAACATTGTAGTAGAGTCATTAGAATAGATATTACCTCCCAATGAATTATTACGGCTAAGCTCAAGTACTTCCTCTTTTTTTCTCTGTATGGTCTTCGCAGCTTTTTTAGTTGCAAGCTCTCTATCTTTCATAACTCCCATAACTTTTAAAAACAGATCTCTTAAAAGTGCCTCTGTCCATGCGCTCCAAGCCTTTGGACCTGTTGCTATTGAGTCTGCCACTGTCAAAATATAGAGTTTTTTAAGAAGAGTAATTCTTTCAATTTTACTTGCACAAAATACAGCGGTCT
>JADFXA010000037.1:9267-13170 GCA_015233755.1 Desulfamplus sp.
AGTTTTTTAAGAAGAGTAATTCTTTCAATTTTACTTGCACAAAATACAGCGGTCTCTTCATCGCTTATATCTCTGCGTGTAGCAATTTTGATTAAAAAGAGATGGTTTTTAATAAGAAAGACAACCTCATCAATATCAGCTTGAGAGTAGCCTGATCTCATCACTATTTTACGTGCAATCTCAGAACCTCTCTCTGAATGTTCTTCTGCTGGATCTCCTTTCCCAATATCGTGCAATAGAGCCGCCATTAGAAGAGTTTTTCTGTTTCGTAACTCCTTGCATATCTCTACATAAAGATTGTTTGAATTGCCTAACTGATCTTTATTGCTATTTTTTATATCGCTCTCTCTAAAACTATTTATGACCTGAACGCACCTTATAGAGTGTTTATCAACTGGAAATAAATGATATTGATTATATTGAATCTTATTGATTATAAGAGAAAATTCAGGGATAATTTTTGAGAGTAATCCAGTTGTTAACATCACATTAAGAACATTAAACTCCCAAAGAGAGTAGGATAAAATCTCCTCAAATACTTCAACATTTGATGGTTTTGTTATAAATTTATCGTCAATAAGATATGAAAATTCTCCAACAACACGTCTTGCCTCTATTGAGAGCGGCTTTTTTAATCTGCCGCTTTCAACAAATATCTTTAAGAGCAAATCAGGATTATGTGGAATCATCTCAACAGGATCAAATTCAAGTCGTCTCTCACGAATAATAATACCTTTATAGTTTGTTGCCCTTTTGATTGATGTAAATATTCTTGCTCTCTTGCTCAATTGAATATCTTCTGTGAGCATAAGGTTTATCTGCTTTATAAAATCCATTTTTGAGTGAAGGTCACCCATAAAAATCTCAACAGCTTTATGACCATTTTTGTCTTTATATCCAAATATTTTTGCAAGCTCTATCTGATGCTCAAAGTGGAGCTGATCACACTTTCTGCCTGCAATGTAGTGAAGCATATTTCTAATAGTCCAGATAAAATTTAGTGAACTTTCAAGAGTTTTGAACTCATCGTGAGACAAAAAGCCATAGTGTTCAAGGTCTCTTCTGCATTTAATATCAGATACAATTCTGGCATACCAAACTATATTGTGGTAATCTCGTAATCCTCCATGGCCTGATTTTAAATTTGGCTCTAAAAGGTATGTCGAGTCTCCATAATCTTTATATCTCTTTTGGCTCTGCTCAATTAAGCGATTTAAACTTGCGTGTGTATATCTATTAGTTAACTTGGTTCTAAATTTTTCCATTAAAATTGAGTAGATATGAGAACCACCGCATATAAATCTTGCATCAAGCATTGTTGTTAAAATATCAAACTCTTCCCATGCCATTGTGAGGCACTCTTTTATAGTTCTGACAGCATATCCAGTTTCAAGTTTAGCGTCCCAAAGTGGGTATATTATCTCTTTGACAAGATTTTCTGTATTTTCTGGCAATCTTTTTTCAAATAAAATCAGAATATCAACATCAGAATGAACACATTGTTCCGCTCTTCCATATCCTCCAAGTGCCACAATTGCCACTGGATTTCCTTTAAGAGTCATCTCTTTAGCTACCTTACTCTTTGCAAAAACATTTTGGAAATATTCGTCAATGATTCTGGTGTAAGGCTCAATGAAATCTAACTCTTGTATGTAGATGGAATTGGACTCGTTTTTTACAAATTGTTCAATAAGCTCTTTACGCTTACAAATAAGTTCAGCAGAGTCATTATCTATCTGATTTGCTATTGCTTTATATTTCAAACTCGTTAGTGTCATCACATTAACTTTAACTGATACATCATCAATATTGTTGATAAATTAAAAGCCAAAAAATTAACTAATCTAAAAAATCAATTTATCGATAATAAAAGCAATATATATGCCATAATATTAAGTTCATTGTTTGCAGCTATTGCCGCCATTAAAACATAGTAAAGCATAAAGAGTGTATGCTAATTAATTACAAAAATGAAAATAAAAAAGAACTTCAATCTACATTTTTGTTGTTTATTTTTTAAGTTCTATTTTTTTGCATATTTTCTTTTAATAAAGAATATTATAAAGAGCATATTGTTATTATAATACATTTCTGATAGATATAAAAATATGTATTAAGGATAAGCTACTTATAATGTAAAATGGCTTATCATAAAAAGAAATTTTATAATAATTAACAGGAGATTTTAAGTAGATGATTGGAACAAAAACCGCCGTTGCACTGCTTGCATCTGGGGTGATTCTCTGCTCTGGTTCACAAATTTTTGCGGGAGATACTGAAACAAAGGCAAAAACGACAACAACAACGGAAAAGACAACAATGACTAAAGCTGAAACAGAAAAAATCAGTTACGCCATAGGGCAAAATATTGGGCAAAACATAAAAAGAGATTTTGACTTTGATGTTGATTCATTGTGCAAAGGACTCAAAGACAGTCAAGAAGGGAAAAACAGCATGACTGCAGAAGAGATGCAGAAAACAATGGAATCATTCCAGAATCAGATGAGAGAGAAACAGATGGCACAGATGCAAAAAGCTGCTGCTGCAAACAAAGCAGCTGGTGACGCATTCCTAAAAGAAAATAAGACAAAAGAGGGTGTAGTTACACTACCAAGCGGTTTACAGTATAAAATAATAACAAAGGGTACTGGCGCAAAACCAACTGCTGACAAAAAGGTAAAATGCCATTATAAAGGAACAACTATTGATGGAAAAGAGTTTGACTCTTCATACAAAAGAGGAGAACCCGCAACATTTCAAGTAGGTGGTGTTATAAAGGGTTGGACAGAGGCTCTTCAACTTATGCCAGTTGGTTCAAAATGGATGCTCTATATTCCATCTGATCTTGCTTATGGTGATAGAGGGGCGGGAGGTGCTATAGCTCCTGGTTCAACTTTGATATTTGAAGTTGAGTTAATTGGAATAGAGTAGAATAGTTAGGGGTTATACCTACCAATTACCAATATCTGACGCTGATTACAATGGCAATCCATTTTGTGGGTTGCCATTTTTTGTTTTGTTAGGCAGCTTACCAATTTTTAAAAGGTTTTTTAATTAGATTTGAGTTCAGGTATCTTGAATCACAAGTAACTTCCTTCCCTAACCAAGGTGGTTTTTCAAAAATTTCATGCTCTGTTTTAAGCTCAATCTCAGCAACTATTAGTCCATAGTTATCACCTTCAAAATAGTCGATAGACCAATCATAACCCATGAAATTAATATTATATCTTATCTTTTCCACTAATGGTTTTTCGCACAATCCAAGCATCTCAAGAGCATCTTGAGGGGGAATCTCATATTCAAATTCTAATCGACACAAACTATTATTATCGTTTATTTCCAAACTACATCCCGCAGCTGCATTATTTATCATATTCTCTTTTTTCTTTGGCTCTTTTATTAAATTACCTTTTATAGTAACAAATCCTTTTTCATCAGTTAACCTTATCCTTACTACAGAATCAATGCTATTTTTAATATATCCTTGTTTTATATTGACACCTTTTATATCAGAGGTCTGCCATGAATTATTTAATACTAAAAATTTTCGCTCTATTTCAATAGCCATTGCGATTAAGTTCCTCGTTTATGAATTACTATTTGTTATTTTACCCTACCTGTAAATTTTTTGTATCATCGTCGCCTATATTTTGGTATATTATTAATCATTTTTTTATTATAGGTCAAAATCGCCAACCTCTGGCGTTGGGTAGTCCGAGTCAAACATTTTTTACTAACTTTTATATAAGGAGGAATATGAAGATTGAACATGGATAACAGTGATATGCTAAAAAAAGGGCTTCTAAGAATTTGGATAATCTGGGGTGCTATGTTCGCCTCTCTTTTAATGTATGTTGTTATCTGTCACATACTTCAACCAACATGGATACCACCAATTAACGA
>JADFXA010000380.1 GCA_015233755.1 Desulfamplus sp.
CGGAAACAGGCTAAAGACGCATTGAAAATGGCATATGCCGAGTTGGAATTACGTGTTGAGGAGCGGACAGCCCAATTGTCTGTTGCCAACGCAGCCTTGACAGCCGAAATAGCTGAACACAAGCGTACTTCAGAAGAGCGGGAGAAGTTGCAGGAGCATTTGAATCAGTCACAGAAAATGGATTCTGTGGGAAGGCTTGCAGGTGGGGTAGCTCATGATTTTAACAATATGCTGGGAGTCATTCTTGGCCATACAGAGATTGCTTTGATGGAGATCGCCCCTGATGAGCCAATGTTTGAAAGAATGCAGGCGATCCGCAAGGCTGCCGAGCACTCTGCAGATCTGACCCGTCAGCTTCTTACATTTGCCCGTAAACAAAGCGTAACACCAAAAATTCTCGATTTGAACCAGACGGTAGAGGAGAGCCTTAACATGTTGCGGCGTTTAATCGGTGAAAACATTGAGCTTGCGTGGCTGCCTGCAACAGAGATGTGGAAGATCAAAATTGACCCATCCCAGATTATCCAGATACTTGTAAATCTTTGCGTTAACGCCCGAGATGCGCTTGCCGGTGAAGGCCGCCGAATCACCATAAAAACAGGACGTTCCACAGCAGATGAAATATCTTCTCTGCAAGACAATGAAATTACACTTGGTGAATATGTATGGATAGCAGTTAGCGATGACGGTTGCGGTATAGAAAAAGAGACTCTCTCAAGATTGTTTGAGCCTTTTTTCACTACTAAAGGTATTGGTAAAGGAACCGGTCTTGGGCTTTCCACTGTTTATGGTATTGTAAAACAAAATAGTGGTTTCATAAAAGTACATAGCGAATCTGGAAAGGGTACGACATTCAGAATATATTTCCCAAGAGACAAAGGTGATGCTGAATCAGAACTCTCTTATGATGAAGCTTTGTTCCATATAGACAGTATAGTTCAAAACAATTATGTTTCTGAAATATCTGATCCGTTAAGCCAAAAATCTCTATTGTCGAAAGAAACAATACTTTTGGTAGAAGATGAACCTGGAATACTTGAGATAGCCACTAAAATGCTTGAACGTTTAGGATACAGGGTTCTTAGCGCTTCTACACCTAAACAGGCAATAGAGCTGGCAGATAAGTATTCAGAGGATATAAATCTTGTTATAACAGATGTTATTATGCCTGAGATGAATGGACGTGATATGGTAGAAAAAATCCGTACTCTTTACCCGCAGCTTAAATGTCTTTTTATGTCTGGCTATACAGCAAGTATTATATCTCAACATGGTGTACTCAACCGTGGAGTTCAATTCATACAAAAACCTTTTTCAATTAAGGATATTGCTGTAAGTGTAAGAGAGGCACTTGATCAACAGATATAAAATATGGCAAAAAAATCAACTATTTAACCGTTGGAGCAATCAGGACAACATGAAAAAATTTACTTTTTTTATAGGATATTTATGCAAAATTATCATTTTGATCTCTCTTGCAGCTACTGTCCAAGCTGCTGACGAACTTTATGATAAAAACAGAGCTGAGAATATTTTAGATATCTATGCAAAAGTTGAATCTCTAAAAATCAGCTGGCATGGCTATACCCTTGGGGGTAAACTCAATCATTCCCAAAAAGAAATAGCTCAGAAGAATCCTCTTCCTTCAACAGTGTCCTCTACATATAAATTCAAGGATAAAGAGTTAAATATTGTTGCAGATAGCAAAACAGACAGGGTTCTTATTGTGTTTGAAATAATTGAAAATGGATCGCAGCAAAAGGTAAGAGATATGCTCGGTTCTCTTGTTATAGTGTTTAATGATCCAACTCTTTCTGCCCACGATAAGATCGTCTATTGGGCTTATGGAGAAAATGGTAAATATAGTCCCACCCAATTTGAAGAAGCAAAAGAAAACTTAAAAAACAAACAAGATACTCTTCCCATTATTGCTACTGTCAAGCTGCAAAGCGAAGTACCCATTATGGAGAAGGGACAAGACAAAGCATCTGGAAGAGCTTATTACATAATCAGCTCAGAAAGACTTTTAAAAAACAGAATAAGTTAGAATGTTAAATTTATATTCAGATTTAACCGCAAAACACTGCGTTACCTCTCACATCTAATCGTTCAGATAGTTCTTTTTACCTATAAAACATATCAAAATTCTTCACACAAGGAGCATAAGATGAGTATCCCCAAAATCATAGATAACAATAGTACGGTATCAAAAATTATTGTTATACTTATTGCTGCACTATCTATTGGTGTAGCAATAAATACCTCAAATTCTTTCGCCAACACAACTATCAAAGACCTTGACATTCCT
>JADFXA010000381.1 GCA_015233755.1 Desulfamplus sp.
TTTGATATTGAAGTTGGTGCAATGGGATACGGCATACAAATCAATGGTATTATTGGTCTTGATTTTTTGCTCAAAGTCAAAGCTAAACTGGATTTAGAGAAATTAGAAATTTATTAAGGAATATCATTTTATGCTGATAACTGACTTCTTTCTGATGATTTTATGAAGCAATACAACATTACATTCAAAAAAATCCCGTGAGATATAACAAGGCTTTAAATAACAAAAACTGCAGAAATCGGAGTGAATTATGACAGCACAATCGCAAAGAGATGAAAAAATAACACCAAAGGAATATCTTGAATTTGAAAGAACCTCTGAATTTAAACATGAATATTTTGATGGGGAAATATTTGCAATGGTAGGTGCAAGCTTAAACCATAATCAAATCAGCATGAACTTAATCAGAGAGCTTGGAGTGCAGCTTAAACACTCTTCTTGCAGACCTTTTATAAATGACTTAAGGGTTAAGGTTCAAGAGATAGAAAAATATACGTATCCAGATATTGTTATCGTATGTGGTGATATTAAGATCGAAAAAGAAAGTGGAATGGAAACCCTTTTGAATCCTATAGTAATCATTGAAGTGCTTTCCAACTCTACAGAGGCGTATGACAGAGGAGCTAAATTCCAGCATTATCAGCTCATACCGTCATTGCAGGAGTATATACTTGTTTCTCAGTTTTCCCCTCTTGTCGAGAAATATGTCAGAAGCGATAAGGGACAATGGATTTACACCTCATATGAAGGTATGGACAAAACCATTGCCATTGAAGCTGTTAAATGTGAGTTGATTCTTTCGGATATTTATTATCAGGTTGTCTGAAACTTATAATTTGATGATTTTATGAGAAAATACAACATTACATTCAAGAATATCCCACGAGATGCAACAAGGCTCTAAATATGGAATTAAAATCATATCAATATAAGGTTATAGAGAATCTGGAAAAATATCTTGAATATTATCAGCAGGAAAGGTCTGTAGATGCTGCTTTTAATAAATATTGGGAAGACCAAATTGGATCTTATGACCCGATTTCAGGCTCTGGGATGAGACCATACAGGGCAACTATTCCTAATTCGGCACAGGTTTGTTTAAAAGTTCCTACTGCTGGAGGCAAAACTTTTATTGCCTGCAATGCTCTAAAATCTATTTTCAATGCTTTTGCTCAAGGTGTGCCTAAGGTTGTTGTCTGGCTTGTGCCTTGGTCAAACTTGTTAGAGCAAACAAAAAAGAGTTTATCCACCCCTGATCACCCTTACTGCCAAAAGCTGAACAGCCTATTCAGCCATAGAGTAAATGTGTATGACAAATCCGATCTTTTGCAAGGTGCAAACTTTAACCCCAGCGTTGTTAATGAGCAGGTGAGTATTTTGGTTTTAAGTTTTGCAAGTCTGAGGATAAAGACCAAAAATAAGGAAGACCGCAAAATATATCAAGACAACGGTAATTTAGCCCTTTTTGCTGATTTATATAAAGATGATAGCCATATTTTAGAAGGGACTGACGAAACAGCGTTAATAAATGTGATTAGGTGGCTTAACCCTGTTGTAATCGTAGATGAGAGCCATAATGCTGAAAGCGATTTAAGCGTTGAGATGCTCAGAAATCTTAACCCATGCTTTGTTTTAGAGCTTACAGCCACGCCCAAAGAAAGCAGCAACATCATAAGTTATGTCAATGCTTTGGAGCTTAAAAAACATAATATGGTTAAACTGCCTGTTATTGTCTATAACCACCATGACAAAAACGAAGTTATAACAAGTGCTTTGGAGCTTAGGAACAAACTTGAGAGATTAGCAAAAGAAGAAGAAGAGTTAAATGCAGAAAATGGCAGATACATCCGACCTATTGTTCTTTTTCAAGCCCAACCAAAAACAGATGACGACAACACGACATTTGAAAAGATAAAACAGGCTTTGTTAGAGCTTCAAATCCCAGAAGAGCAGATAAAAATAAAAACAGCAAATATCAATGAGTTATCAGAAGTTGACCTATTAAGTAAAAATTGCCCTGTTCGTTATATAATTACAATTAATGCTTTAAAAGAGGGTTGGGACTGTCCATTTGCTTATATTTTGGCATCATTGGCAAATAAATCGTCAGCAGTAGATGTTGAACAAATTTTAGGGCGTATTTTGCGTCAGCCTTATGTAGCACAACATAAATCAAAATACTTAAATCTATCCTATGTTTTTACATCTTCATCAAAATTTCACGAAACACTGAATAATATAGTGGCTGTTCTACAAAAATCAGGATTTAGCGGAAAAGATTATAGGGCAAAAGATATAATTGA
>JADFXA010000382.1 GCA_015233755.1 Desulfamplus sp.
GGTATTTTATTAGTTGTTGATCCAAATGGAATAATATTTATCTCTAATAAGCAAGATATTAAACTTATGCTGATGTGGGAACTTAGAAAAAATGAGATTGAAAAAATTAAACTTACACGTCAATTTGCTGATATTGAATTGCTTTGGACAGGTTTTACACCGCTAAGTGAAGGTTATCTGTTTGACAAAAATAAAGAAAAATATCTTTATGCTCAAATGCCGCTTGATGGTTATAAAGGGTGGAAAATAGTACATTTAAGAAATGTTAAAGAGATTTCAAAAGAGGTGGCTGATCCGTTTATTAAGATTATAGGGCAGATGATTATTACAGTCTCTATATTTATCGCTATTTCAGTTTTTATACTCTATAAAAAGGCTCTTCAGGAGATATTTAAGAGAAAACGGGTTGAGGAACGAACACAAGAGCTTAAACAGGTGCAAGATCAGCTGCGTAAGCTTTCGGGAAACATAATGGCAACACACGAAAACGAACGGCGTGCAGTCGCAAGAGAGTTGCATGATCATCTTGGGCAGATATTGACAGCTTTGAAAATGGATGGAGTCTGGCTTGAAAAGCATCTGGAGCCTATTGACTTTAATGCGGCACAAAGAGCAAACCGCATCTGTTCATTGATTGATGACACTATTGCTGATGTAAGGGCTATGGCATTTAGATTAAGACCTGGTTTGCTTGATGATCTTGGTCTTGTTGATGCTTTAGAGTCTCTTGTTCGTGATTTTGAGAAAAGGTCAGAAATCTGGTTTCTATTTCGGCACAATGAAATACCTGAAATTGATGACACTGTTTCAACAGCACTTTACAGGATTGCTCAAGAGGCTTTGACAAATGCACTTAAACACTCAAAAGCTACAGAGATCTCTGTTGATCTTGCAGCAACCCCGGTTGCTATCTCAGCAAATGCTCTTGAGCTTCAATCATCAGACTCTAAGTGTCATTTGACTCTAACTGTTGAGGATAACGGCTGTGGATTTTCGTCTGTTGGGAATAAGGAGTATCATGGCTTAGGGCTGACCGGCATGAAAGAGCGTGCAACTTTAGCTGGCGGAACTCTTGAGATATTTTCAGCACCTTATAAAGGAACTAAGATAGTGTGTAATCTTATTTCACAATTAGATACTATGTAAAAACTCCATATCTTTATCTTGGGAATTTTTTGTGCCTATTACTAATACCTCAATTCTGTTTCCTTCAATGTTCCTAAAATATAATCTTCCATTATATGCAAATAGAACTTCAAAAGACGCTGTTTTATTTTTTTTACCCGTAAAGACTTTTCTTTTAACAAGAACCCCTGATGGATCGTCATTTAGCTGATGCACTACCTCTTCTGCTTTAAGCTGCATATCTTCATCATCAAGGTCAAGCAAACCTTCAATAGCTTTTTTGTTCATATCTATATTTTTATAAAGATTTAAAAAGCGTTTCTCAACTCCATCTGATGATTTACGTTTTTTACTTACACCTTTTCTTTTCTCAACTTTCTCTAATTGGCTTTTAAGCTCTTCAATTTCAGTCTCTTTTTCTCTTTGAAGTTCTGTATTCTCTTCCACCTTTTTCTCAAGCTGAACAATCTCATTAAATAGCTCTTCTTCAGCAGTTTTGGCTATTTTCATATCTTGTTCATAATCTGATTTTGCCTGAGCCAACTTCTGTGTAAGAATTTCACGCTCTTTCTTAAGCTCTTCAAGCTTATCAAGATACTCTTGTTCATCTTTCATTAAATTTGAGATAGCCTCTCTCTTCTTTAAATGCTCTTTGTTAAGTTTTGAAATAGCATTTTTATAAAAAAAACAGCAAATAGATAGAGAAACTCCAATATATACAATCAATATAAGATTCGATAGAATAGTGTTATGCTTTATTGCTACTATTATCTCAATATCTTTAGCATCTTTTCCAGAGTCTTTAATTTTTACGCAGGTATTGGGTAGAAGATTAAAATATTTAAAAAAAATATCACTTTGTGAAAAACTTTGAAGAGTTGTATCTATAGCATTCTGTATAGTAACCGTGTCAATATTTCCGATATCTTCATCAGGTGAGACAGATTTTTTTTCAGACTCCTTAATCTGCTGAATAATATTATTTGTGATTTTACTCTTATATAATATGTTTAAATACTTCTCGACCCCTGTTACAGTTATGGTTGATAATAAAGGGATGAAGATAATGCAAAAAATAATAGTTTTAAGAGGAAAATACTTCATAACTTACTCCTATAATTTATTTAAAAAAGGCTATTTATAAACATAAAATTAAATAGTAACCATTTGCTC
>JADFXA010000383.1 GCA_015233755.1 Desulfamplus sp.
AACGCTGCAAAGTCTTGATTTTGTAATTTTCTGCCTGCCTTGATGGTGTAATCTTCTGGCAGAGAACGTTTAGCAGGTTTTATCCACTTGACCAAAGCCCTGAACATCTTTGACGGCTCTATCGGCTTGGTTACGTAATCGTTCATGCCGATACTTAAAACATCTTCACGAACTCCGCTCATAGCATCTGCTGTCATTGCAATAATTGGAATTCCCTCAGTTATTCCTGACTCTTGCTCATAAAATCGTATCTCTTTAGTTGCAGCTCTTCCATCCATTACAGGCATCTGCAAATCCATAAACACGAAATCATAGGTCTGTGATTTTTTTTCTATTGAATCTTTATACTTGTTAAGCCCAACGCTGCCATTTTCTGCAAGATCAATAAAAAAACCCTCGTCGTTTAAAAGCTCAACTAATAACTGCTGATTTATTTCGTTATCTTCAAATAAAAGTACCCATGCACCTCTAATCTTGTCTAATCCGCTTTGTAATTCATCTTTATTAAGAGTTGTAAAATTATCAGATCGTTTAGCCTCTGCAGCAACTCCAAATTCAGCAGTAAACCAAAATGTGCTTCCATCACCTAACACGCTATCTACCCCGATTTCTCCACCCATAACTTCAGCTAAACTTTTGCTTATAGTAAGTCCTAAACCAGTTCCGCCATATTTACGGGTAGTTGATGTATCTGCCTGCTGAAATGATTGAAAGAGTCTGCCTTTTTGCTCCTCGCTCAAACCAATACCCGTATCCTTTACTTCAAAACGAAGAAAAACGGATTTATCATCTGATTTAATATTTTTTACAGATATTAATATCCCGCCTTTTTCAGTAAATTTTACAGCATTATTGGTAAGATTTAACAAAATCTGCCCAAGACGCAAAGGATCCCCTTTTAAATCTCTTTGAAGGTTCGACTCTACGTCAAATATTAAAGACAGCCCCTTCTCTTGAGTCTTCATACCAACTAAATTGTTTAAATTATCGAGCACATCGTTTAAATTAAAATCTATTGTCTCTATAGTGAGCTTGCCAGCCTCAATTTTTGAGAAATCTAAAATATCGTTTATGATTCCTAAAAGATTTTGTGCAGCAAGATTAACTTTGTTTATGTAATCTCTCTGCTTTGGATTTAGTTCCGTTTTTAGTGCTAAATGGCTCATGCCGATAATGGCATTCATAGGCGTTCGGATTTCATGGCTCATATTTGCTAAAAAATCGCTTTTTGCACGGGTGGCAGACTCTGCAATTTTTTTAGCAGCTTCAAGTTGCAAATTAGCAGCTTCAAGTGCTGCAAACGAGTGTTTAAGCTGCTTTGTCATTGTGTTAAAAGCATCAGAAAACTCGCCCATAAAGCTGACACTCTGATTAAGATCACCCTTTGCAATCTGCTGTGTTGTCCATGTTAGATGCTTTAAGCTTGCTTGAAGGCTTTTAAGAGATTGGAGAACTATCAAATTTATTTTTGGCGGTGCCTGAAAATTAATATCTCCTCTTGCTAAAGAGTAAGCGATTTCTGTAACAGCGTTATACTCATTCAAAAAGCGGTTAACATAATTTGTCATCTGATAAAACTCATTTTCAGGATAACCTTCAGGCAGCGTTACAGGATTTGGTTTTTTACCTTTAAGCAGCAGGTAAAAAATCTCCGTAATCTTATCAATGTCCTCTTCTTTGACAGAAATCATAACACAGAAATATCCTTAAAATCAGAGTTCTAACAGTTTTATATGCAATTGTAGGGAGCAGAATCTATTTCTGTCCTATTTTGGACGGATATGGAATCCGTCCCTACGTTTCATGATTGTGCAAATCATTGCATGGTTATAACTAAATCGCTGGTTTTGCCTCAAAACGACACACTCTATCGCCTGAACACCAACAATCAACCTCTTTTACCTCAAATGGTGTATTAGTATATTCCTCTAAAATCCCAGCAATAAAACCCTCATCATAAGTGCAGACATTCTCATTGCATATCGGTAAACCTGAACAGTCTAAATCTTCTGCAACTGTCATCGTAAGGTGTAGTTTTTCAAGGTCAGATTTCTCAATGCGTAAAATACCAATTTTAAGAGATGCAAGAAGCTCTTGAAGCTGTGCAACAAATGAATTCAAATCACTATTTTTATTTAAAAGAGCTTTACAAAACTCTTTTCCAGCAAGCTCCCCAGCCCTGTAGTATATTCTCTCTGCTGTTTTAGTATCAAACTCCTGAATAATCACATCTCTTAAAGTAAACTGCATCAAACGATAAACAGCAACATCCATAACTCCACCAA
>JADFXA010000384.1 GCA_015233755.1 Desulfamplus sp.
GAAGATAAAGCCATTTCTATGGGTATTAGAGGTTTTGTAATGAAGCCGATTACAATAAATGACCTTGATAAGAAAATACGTGAAGTTTTGGATAAAAAATAAAGTCTTGATTATATACTCTACACGGTATTCAGATATATGTTAAACGTTTGTGCTTCTTCAAACAATGTAATAGGCGAGAGCTATTTATGACTGAAAAACCAACTTATGAAGAGTTAGAGCAGCGTATTAAAGAGTTAGAACTGGCTGAAATCAACCTTAAACGGAATGAAGCACTATTTCGTGGTTTGTTTGATAACATGACAAGCGGTTCTGCTGTTTATGAAGTTATAAATGATGGTCTAAAAGGCTCTGACTATATTGTGAAAGGATTTAACAACAAGAGCTTGGAGATAGAGGGAAAAAAACTTGAAGATGTGCTTGGTAAAACTCTTTTTGACCTAAGACCAAATATTGATGATTATGGATTGATTTCTGTGATGAAAAAAGTATGGGAAACGGGTCTTTCTGCTTACCATCCTGTCAAACTCTATAAAGATAACAATTTTTCTAATTACTATGAAAACTATATTTTCAAAATTCCTTCTGGAGAGATAGTAACGATATACAATGATATTACTGTTCAGAAAAATCAGGAGATTGCTCTTCAAGAGAGTAAAGAGCGTTTTGAACTTGCCATGCAATTTACAAACGATGGGCTTTTTGACTGGAACCTTGAAACAAACGAGATACACTACTCTTCAGGCTGGAAGAGAATGCTTGGTTATAATGATGACGAAATCAAGGATGAATTTTCAGAATGGGAACGTCTCACCAAATTTGAAGATATGAAGACTTCATGGGATATGATGAATGAACTTTTAGAAGGAAAACGAGAATCTTTTGAAAAAGAGTTCAAGATGCGGCACAAAGATGGTCATTGGGTAGATATTCTTTCTCGTGCCAATGTTGTCTTTAATAAAGATGGAAAAGGTGTTCGTGTAGTTGGCACTCATGTTGATATTACCAAACGCAAACTGATGGAACACTCTTTATATGAAAGTGAAACCCGTTTCAAAGCTCTTCATAACGCCTCTTTCGGCGGTATAGGTATACACGATAAAGGTATTATTTTAGAGTGCAATCAGGGATTGTCAGAAATGACGGGTTATTCCATGACTGAGTTAATTGGAATGAACGGTTTATTGCTGATAGCAGAAAAATCAAGAAATCTTGTGATGCAAAATATTCTATCTGGTTACGAAAAGCCTTATGAAGCGATTGGATTACGTAAGAACGGGGAAGAGTATCCAATGCGTCTGGAAGCTCGCAATATTCCCTATAAAGGAAAAGATGTAAGAGTAGTTGAATTTAGAGACATTACTGAGCAAAAGGTGGCAGAATCAGCTTTGAGTAGAAGTGAAGAAAAGTTTCGTAGATTGGCAGAAGAAATACCTGCATATATTTGTTCATTTTTACTTGATGGCACATTTATCTATGTGAATCCAGCAGTAATATCTATTACTGGAATGACTTTGGAGGAGATTTTCTGTCATAAGGTGTTTGATTTTATAAATCCAGATGAAGTAGAAGTCGTAAAAACAAAAATGGAATTATTAACACCTGATGATCCTATTGAAATACATGAACAAATCTATACTAATCCAGAGGGTATTAAACAATATCATGAATGGAGAAACCGTGCTTTTTTCGATGAAAACGGAGCAATTGATTATTTACTTGGCATAGGAGTTGATATAACTGCACGCAAACAAGCAGAGATAAATGAGAAAGAACTTGAAGCTGCAAATCTTAGACTTAAAAAAGCTGAATCTCTCAGCCAGATGGCAGGAGGAATTGCACATCTGTTTAACAACTATCTTTACGCTGTCAGCGGTAATTTAGAGTTAGCTTTAGAATATCTACCCAATGACGCTTTAATACATAAATATCTGATTCAAGCAATGAAAGCTGCAAACCGCTGTGCTGATGTAAGCGGCTCTATGCTTACATATCTTGGACAGAATTTTGTAAAAACAGAATCCATTGATATATCAAAATTTTGTCAAACACATCTGCCGATTTTACAACCATTATTTAATAATAATATCACTATAGATACAAAATTATCTGATTCAGAACTTATTGTTCGTGCAAATGCTGGACAGATGCAGCAGATTCTGAATCATCTTATTACTAATGCCTGTGAAAGCATTGGCGAAAAAAAAGGCAGAATTAACCTGACTACAAAAACGATGCCTGCATCAGATATTTCAAAATTCCATCTTTTACCTTTTGATTCC
>JADFXA010000385.1 GCA_015233755.1 Desulfamplus sp.
CCAAAGAACGGGTTGGTTCTGATCATTCACGAAATAGAGCTGGTTGTTAATTAAAGCCGCGATATAAACCTTCCAATTAGCATTTGCATTGGAATAACTTGGAAGGGTGAAACAAAATTGCAGATCGTTTTCATCAGGTTTTATATCTATAGCAAGTTCCTCTTGAATTGAGAGAGGGAATCCATTGAGCGGAATCAATAATGATATTAAAAGAGCATAAACAAAAAATTTGATTTTCATGGGTAACTCCTTCGATTACAGATGATGAATGAAATTTAGGGTTGGATAGCAAATGAACTTGCTGACAATATGAAATAATCAGCATTATCAAAAATACTCTTTCCCTGTGGAACCATTACCGCATACACTTGATATTTTCCATTTGGAAGACCTTTGGGTATCTCTATATCAAGTATTGTAAGTTGTTTATCCTGATATCTTTCCTCTTGCCATTTGAAAATACTCTCTTCACTGCCTGTGAAAGCCTTAAGCTGATTCAAACCTGAGAAACTCAACAGAGTAGTTCCGTCGGGTATTACAATCGCAGCATAAAGGTCATATCCCCAGTTCAGATGCTCAATAATGCTTATATTTAGTTTGTCGCCTGGTGAATATTCATGCGAAGTATTTTCAGAAGACTCTCCAGAGGCGTTATAATTATCTTGAATAACATTAAAGACTATTTCAACTTCAGGTTTATCAGGAGGTTGCGGGGCATCATAGACGCTGAAACTTATTGCATCTGAAAATGCAACGCTGCCATTTTCAGACTGGGCATAGAAATTGAGTTCATAACATCCCTGATATACAGCACCATTCCATTTAGTTTCCCATATCTGGCTGTTATAGCTTTCAAGATTAAGTTCTTCATCGATTTTTGAGAGCTTAATTTGTGGGTATGAAAGATGGGATATGCCATTTTCATCTATAGGAATTTTGATCCCAGGCGGCTTTAGAATTCCGTAAACGCTTTTTACAGATCCCTGTGCAAGGCCGACTTTGGCTTTTAGTGTTATAGTGTCTCTGGGTGAAAAAGTCTCTGAAACCTGGCTATTCATTGATACAATCGAGAGTGTCATATCAGATATGGTTGACAGTTCTGACTGAGTGTTAGTTTCCTCACCGCTAAAACGGTTGCCTATTGAACTTATGCCAGCTGAGGTTGATCTAATAGCAGAAGAAGATGGCTTGTTAATATAGATATTTTTGAGCATTAATCCATCTTCGGTTTTTAAATTCATAAACAAATCATAATATTTTCCATCTCCATTATCCTCATATTGGGGGTTTTGGAAAAAGATTTGTTGTGTATCATATTGTTTTGAACACATCTCTTGTGAGTAGAATTTTTTTAAGTTGTCACATGCATGATTATATGATGCCAGAAGACTAACTCCACTGCTGATACCATCTGAAAAATAGGAGAAAAATGAACTCAATGACACTGAATTCTTCATTGCATAAAATGCTTTATTCTCATTTCCAGTGCTTGTAATTACAGCCCGTCCAGGCCCTGCAAGATCATCGATGAATGAGCCAGAGTAGCATGAATCCATAACAACAACAACATCTTTACCAGTAACCTTCTGATATTCATCTAAATATTGACTTAACTTATTAGCATCAAGGGTTTTATTACTCAGATTGAGCATGAATTTATCCTTGATGCCATGACCAAGTAAAAATATAAGAAGTGGTTGATCCAGATTCTTTAGCTGCCCAGCCCATTGAAATGCTGTTTGTATATACTTCTCTTCAAGATAACCTTGGGTATTACGGATAATGGAATCAGGAAATCCATCACCATCACCATCTAAATCAATAGGAGATAAAAGGTAAATTTGATCCTGAGTAAATCCTTTTCGTGTTAAAACCCTGTAAATTTTTTCAGCCGCAATTTTTACTAAAGGCCATAGTGTATTGTTTTTCACATCAGGAGGTCCGCCTGCCACAATAATTGCTGCTCTTGAGGCATCTAAGGGCAAAACTGGCACCCCTTCGGAAGCAAGCTCAACCGTTGTATAGGCTTTTGAGCTGTTTTTGTCTTTTATCTCAATTGTGTAAATTCCATCTTTTGCCGGAGGAGAAAATGTGAAGTTCGATTCTCCGGGGCTATATTGAACAACTCCTCCCTGAAGGGAAGAGATTTCGTAAGGAGGAGTTCCGCCGGTAATATTGAATGTTTGGGTATTTTGATCAGGAACTGTAAGACGTTCAGGAGTAACGCGAATATTAACAACAATAATCTTACTACTTGCAGCGGCAGAAGAATCTCTATCCT
>JADFXA010000386.1 GCA_015233755.1 Desulfamplus sp.
TTTCTTTTGTAACTTTGGCGATATTTCTCTCTGTGAATGCTTCTCCAATGTTTCTTTATTTGGAATATCTCCAGAACTTTCTCTATTTGATTTTTTTTCTAAAGCAGCTTTTTTTGTTGAGATATTTGACTGCTTAGATGATGTATTTTTAACCGATTTTTTAACAGATTGTATTACATTACTATTGCTCTCTTCTTGTATTGTTAATTGTTCTTCTTCTATATTGCTATTTATAGAATCTTCTTCATCTTCTATCATGTAAAGTTGATTGCTATCAATTGCCGTATCTGAGGGTTTACTTGATACAAGAACCTCTTCTAATTTATCAAAATCAACAAATGTCTTAATAAAGATCAACTGAAAAAGATCAGAATTATCTTTTTTTATTTCAATGACCTCTCCAATTCTTAATCCTTTTGGAAAAACCTGATCTAATCCTGAAGAGATTATAATATCTCCTTGCATAATCTCATCTTTCCTTAAAGCGTATTTAAAAAGACATCTATCTGAGTTATTGCCTTGGACAATACCTCTTGCTCTTGAACTTTGAACGAGGGCATCTACTGCACTATTACGATCCGTAATGAGGAGAACCCGTGAAAATTTTTCTGAAACCTCTACGGTTTGCCCTACGATACCTTCAGCAACAAGAACGGGCAACCCTTTTACAATACCGTTTATACCGCCTTTATTAATCATCAATGTTTGGAACCATGGAGATGGGTCTCTTCCAATTACCTTTGCCGCAATAAAAACATGGTCAGAGGCATCGTCAAAGTCAATAAATCTCCTAAGACGGCTGTTTTCAAGCTCAAGCTCTTTGCATCTATTTTGAGAAGAGATTGCAATAGCAAGCTGCCTCTTTAGCTCAATATTTTCATCACCAGCAGAAACAGTTGCAAAATAAACATTCCAAATATCAGCACACCATCTAAATGAAGCTGACACTGCCATCTGAAAAGGTGAAATAAGAGATATTGCAATACGCTCAACACCATTTTCAGTCAATGAGTTACGACTGCTAACAGTTAGTATTGTAAAAGTCGTTGCCACGAAGAGAACAATCCCTATAAGAAATGCCGTTTTTCTTGAGAACATTGAATTAAGTAATAACCACTTCTCTTAAAATATCCATAGCATCCAACGCCTTACCACAACCAAGGGCCACAGTTGAAAGAGGATCTTCTGCTATAATGATTGGAAGACCTGTCTTCTCTCTTAGAAGTTTATCTAAATTCTTTAAAAGCGCACCACCACCGGTTAATACAATGCCATTATCAACAATATCCGCTGCAAGCTCAGGTGGGGTCTGCTCTAAAACAATCTTAACTGTCTCGACAATAGCGTCAATTTGTTCAGAGATAGACATACATATCTCTTCCGAGTCAATTTCTAAAATTTTTGGAACACCAGAGACTAAATCACGCCCTTTAATCTCAATAGTCTCAATCATATCGTCATCAGGATAGGCATTACCGATTGTTGTTTTAATAATTTCTGCAGTTCTCTCTCCAATAAGCATATTATACTTTCTCTTTATATGCTGAGTAATCGCCATATCCATTTTATCCCCAGCTACTCTTATAGAGCGGCTTGTAACAATACCTGCAAGAGAGATGACAGCAACCTCTGTAGTGCCACCTCCAATATCAACAACCATGTTACAGGTTGGCTCTGTTACGGGAAGCCCCGCCCCGATAGCAGCAGCCATTGGTTCTTCAATAAGATAAACTTCTCTTGCCCCAGCAAGTTCAGCAGACTCTCTCACCGCCCGTTTCTCAACCTGAGTAATACCAGATGGTACGGCAATTACAATTCTAGGTCTTACAAGAGTTCTTCTGTTATTATGAACTTTTCTAATAAAATGTTTAAGCATTGCCTCAGTTACCTCAAAATCGGCAATTACTCCATCTCGCATTGGACGTATGGCAATAATATTGCCAGGAGTTCTTCCAAGCATCTTCTTTGCTTCAATACCAACTGCAAGCACTCTATTTTTTGCTCTTTTATCTGTTCTTACAGCAACCACTGAAGGTTCACTTAAAACTATTCCCTTACCTTTGACATATACAAGCGTGTTCGCAGTACCGAGATCAAGTGCTAAATCGCTTGAAAATACACCAAGAAGAGAGTCCCATATAAGGTTCATATTACCCCTTCCAATGAAATTAAAATAAATAGACTTAACGCCATAAAAGAAACTAATTATAAAAAATTAATAAAATAAGCGTAGATAAAACCACACTTTTTAAAAATATACTCTTTAAGTCCAAC
>JADFXA010000387.1 GCA_015233755.1 Desulfamplus sp.
TAAAATTTTTTATATTAATTTCTTGTTAAATATAGCATAGTAGATACTAAACACAAATAAAATAAACCAATATAATATAAACATAGCCCTACATAGCTCTGTTAAAGTTAAACTATAGGATTAAGATGAATACCTCAATTATGATTGTTGATGATGATGATGCTATCAGAGAAACTACAGAAGAGTTTCTTAAATTTTCTGGGTATTCAATAATTTCTGCATCAAATGCAGAAGATGCTCTTGCAATCCTTAAACTTTTCCAGCCAGATATTGTATTGACAGATATATCAATGCAAGGAATTAGTGGTCTTGAGATGACAAAAATAATCAAAGAGAGCTATCCTGTAGAGGTAATTGTAATGACAGGATACATTGCAGAACACTCTTATGAAGAGGCAATCAATGCTGGAGCAAGTGATTTTATATTTAAGCCTTTTAGATTTGAAGAGTTAAGCCTTAGGATAAAGCGGGTTATCAGGGAGATGAACCTTAAGCGCCAACATGAAGAGTTAGTTAAAAAACTTGAAATGCTCGCTATAACAGATGGGCTTACAGGGCTTTATAATCAAAGATATTTCTACCAGCAGCTCAGTAGTGAAATAGAGAGACATACTCGATATAAATCAGACCTCTCGCTTCTGCTTATGGATATAGACCACTTTAAAAATTTTAACGATACTTGGGGGCATCTTGAGGGGGATAAAGTCCTTATAGAGCTTGGATTGATGATTAAATCGTGTTTAAGAAGTATGGATTCTGCCTATCGTTATGGAGGAGAGGAGTTTACAGTTATTTTGCCACAAACAAATCTTAAGAGTGCTTGCATTGTTGGGGAGAGGATAAGGCAAGCTTTTGCATCAAAGAGATTTCTTCCAGTTGAAGATAAGGAGATTTATGCAACAATAAGCATTGGGGCTGCACAGTTTAAAGAGGGAGAGGCTATTATGTCTCTTATAAAAAGGGCTGATATGGCAATGTTCAAATCTAAGCAAGAAGGCAGGAATAAAGTTTCAGTATCATTTGACGATGTTGTTTAAAGATTGAGATAGAATTGACAACTTTTAAACAGTTGCCAATTCTTTGAAGTTTGTTTAAAAAAATGTTTATTAGAACTTTAACACCACGTCCTCTGGATGTGGATAGGTTGTTTCAAGCTATTTTTTCTAAATCTTCATTTGTTTGATTTTATTAAGATTTAAAGTCAGCTTATCACTCTTTTCTTGAAGTAGAATTTGCTGCTCTTTTACCTTTTCGACTACTTCATCAGGGGCTTTATCAAGAAAACTTTCATTAGTTAACCTCTTTGAGATAGAAATTAACTCTTTTGTTACCTTGTCAAGCTCTTTTTCAAGGCGCTGCTCCTCTTTGTCAAAGTCTATAACCCCTTTTAATGATACATAGATAGTTGTTCCCATTACAACACCAGTAGCACAAGATATTGGTGCATCTCCATTATCAGATAGTGCAAGAGTCTCAAGTCTTGAGAGATTCTCAATCAACGAGGTATTGTCTGTAATGAGCTGTTTTTCAGTATTGTCTAAGGTGTGAAGTACTACATTAAGTTGGAGTGAAGGCTGAATATTCATCTCTCCGCGAATATTACGAATTCCTGAGATTAAAGCTGCAATAAACTCCATATTCTTTTCAACTTGCAGATTTCTGAATGTGTAATCAGCATCATTATCTTCAGGAAAAGGAGCTTCCATAATGGAGCCGCTAACAGTTGGAAGTGCTTGCCATATCTCTTCTGTTACAAATGGCATGAACGGGTGAAGCATAACAAGAATATCTCTTAAAACTCTTGCAAGCACAGTTCTTGAGGCATCGCGTCTTTTTTGACCCTCTTTTTCATAGAGAGCGGGCTTTGCAGCTTCAAGGTACCAATCACAGAATTCGTGCCATACAAATTGATAAATAGCATTTGCAGAGTCATTAAACCTGTAATTTTCAATTCCTGACTTTACTGCCTCAGCAGTTGCAGCACATCTTGAGAGTATCCAATGTTCGCTGATAGAGTAGGATTTATCTTCAATATTGGTAATATTAGATTCACAATCACTATCTTTAAGGTGCATTAAGGTAAAACGAGCTGCATTCCAAAGTTTATTTACAAAATTACGATACCCTTCAACCCTCTCCTCTGACATTCTAACATCTCTTCCTTGAGCTGCAAATGCTGCAAGGGTAAATCTGAAAGCATCTGCACCGTAGTTGTCAATTATTTTGAGAGGATCAATAACATT
>JADFXA010000388.1 GCA_015233755.1 Desulfamplus sp.
TATCTGTAGGAGATACTCCAATTACCATTCAAAATACACTACCTGATCTTCAGGTAAATACATGGTATGCAGAATGGGATAGATATGGAAATGGAGCTCTTATTTATGAGATTATTAATAACGGTTCATCTTCTACTACAAGCACTAATTGGTATATCAATTTGATTCTTGATAAAGATCAGGTTGTTGGCAATGAAAATGAGATATATCTCTTTTATGAAACAACTAATTTCATTCTTGCTCCAGGAGAGATTATTTATAGAAGAACGGCTAATCCAACATATTTTAATTTATATACAACTTATGATGGCTACGTTGTCCCATCTGGCACTTACTATATGGCTTTATGGGTTGATGATATGAATGTTGAATCTGAGAGCAACGAATTAAATAATGGTTCTTATAGTTCTGGAACTGTTCGTATAGGTGCTCGTTCAGCTCTAAATAGGTCACAAAATAGAGATTCAAACAGTTTAGATGATACTTCAAGCCAAGATTCAGGAGTTGAAGGCAGTGCATACAACGGAAAAGTCTTACCTAATGCTAATAAACTTAGCTGGAAAAAAGTTGAAATAACAAGAGGTGAAGACGGTTCAACAACCATGAAAATCCTTGAAGATGGTAAAGAGGCGAATTATGAGATTACAGCCGAAGAACAAAAGTGCAAAGAGGATACTCTAAGTCAAGGAACATTTGCTCAAGAGACTTCTTCTCAAGGATTAGATACTGAATCTAATGATAAAGAGAGTCAAATATACACAAAGACCATTGAGGCTAAATCAAAGGTGATTTTCCCAACTACATCATCAGTTCCCATGCCATCTGTCTCCAATCCTTAATAACTCTTTTATTTACAAGATAGGGCAGCCTTTTAGGTTGCCCTTTAACCGAGAATAAATAGATGCAAAAAAAATACTTTATTTTTTCAATTATTCTTTGTCTGATTATATCTTGCAAGAGCAATGCAGGAGATATTAATGGAACGATTGACATAGATAAGAAAATCGTAGAACAAAAAGAAAATATAGATAAGCATAATAAGCAGCAAAGTATAAAACACAATATAGCAAACCCTGCTGCAACTCGTTGCGTTAATGATGGATATAAACTTGAACCTGTAATTAAAAATGGCGTAACTGTTGAGTATATCTGCATTAACCCTGAAACAGGTCTTGAATGTGAAATATGGAGATATTTTCGTAAAGAGTGCCAACTTACACGCTGAGGTTCTCTATTTTTTTTAAAAGCAATAAGTTTTTTGAAAATATAAGTAGGGGCGGATTTTCAACCGTTCCTACTTATTATTTTTTATACTGGAACCCGTGATAAAATTTAAGGACAGTAGGATAGACCGTATATATGGAAAAAAGGGCGATTATTGTAATTGATGAGACTATACGCGAAGGGATGCAATATCAAGGAATTGTCTTTTCCCAAAAACAGAGAGAGACAATTCTTGAGTTTCAAGAAAAACTTGGGGTTGATATTTGTCAAGCTGGATATGCTCCTGCTCATATTACGGAGCAGGAAAATATAAAGCATCTCAACAAGCTTGTTCAGCAGCGTGGCTATAAAATTAAAATTGCAGGAATGGGTAGAGCATCAATTAATGATGTTGATGCTCTTATAAGCACAGGTATTACTGATTTTCATCTTCATTCTCATATAAAAAATAATTTGAACATATCTGATGTAGATAATAGTGCTATTATAGATGGGAATTTGAAAGAGATACAAGAGTCAATATATCAAATTAGAAGAGAAATTCCTAATTCACAAATATCAATCGCTGTGCTTGATATTGGAACATCTTCATCTGAACTTCTTCATAAGATAGCCATTTTTTTTGTAAGGGATCTTTGTATTGATATTTTGTCTCTTCCAGATACATCAGGCATAATGTCTCCAGATTTTTTTTATAATAAAATAAAAACTTTAAAAGATAATTGTATATCTAATAGTAATACCCAAATCAGCGTTCACTGCCACAATGATCTTGGTATGGCCTCTGCAAATACTGTCATGGGTGTAAAGGCTGGTGCAGCTGCTGTCGAGCTATCTGTTTTAGGAATTGGTGAGAGAAATGGTATTGGCGATATTTTTGTAGTTGGTAAGATACTAAAAAATCATGGGTATATTCTAAATCTTGATACAGATAATATTAAAATTTTCAAAGAATATTATAACTATGTAAGCAATATCTGTAAATTTCAAACAGGAATGGAGCTTCTTAACTATA
>JADFXA010000389.1 GCA_015233755.1 Desulfamplus sp.
CTTGAATAGTCTTATCTTGTTCAATCTTTTCTTCTTTTTCTGCCATTTTGTTATGCCTTTATTAATTTAAAATGCAAATAACTTAATTAACACTGCAATTAGTTAAAATTATTTTTATAACTAATTATTGTGAATAATATCAGTCAACTGCTGAAAATGTAAGAGCAAAAGTTGTCCCCTCTCCTGGCTTACTATCAATTGTAATTGTGCCGCCATAATCACGGACAATGCCATAGGTAATTGCTAAACCTAACCCCATGCCTTTACCAGTCTGTTTTGTTGTGAAAAAAGGCTCGAAAATTTTATTACGCACTTCGTCTGGGATACCAACTCCATTATCTTTAAATAGAACGACAACCTTGCCATTTTCAGCGTATGTGCGAACAAGTATATCGCCATAAAGTTCAGGCTCAATATCCATCTTTTCTTGAATAGCATCTCTTGCATTATTTAGCAGATTAAAAAAAACCTGCTGCAATCTGTTATTGTGCCCTTTTACTAACGGAAGATTATCTGCAAGATCAAGACGAATTGCAATTCTCTGAATGGAAAATTGGCGGCCAATAATTGATAAAACCCCCTGAATCGGCTCTGTTAAATTGACATTCTCCATAGTCAAACCCGATTTTCTACCAAAAGCCCTAAGATTGTTGATTATCTCGGTTGCTCTATCAACCTGTTCACTTATCTCTGTTGCCATATTTCTTATTTGGGCTTCTGTTATCGCTCTTTTTTGATCTAAAAGCAGATTAAGATACTCGCTGCCCATTTTAATGGTATTGAGCGGCTGATTTATCTCATGTGCAATACCAGCACTCATTTCACCAAGGGTCTTCATTTTTGCTGCCTGAACCAATTGAGCATCTTTTTCCATCATCTCTGTAATATCAGTTACAGCAACAACAATTGCCTGAGTTCCACCATAGCTTATTGGACAGGCGTGCATATTAACATAAAAAGGGTGTCCACCGTTTTTAAGATGCAAAATTTTTGGGTAATAGACATAATCGCTGGCACGTAAATATGTTGGTCGATCAATATCGTTTTTATTTAACTCTTCATTTAATTTACTATTATTGTCTTTACTATTTAGTTCATTATCTATGCTATCAATCGAGATAAGGCACTCTTTAATGTGATCTTGTCCAAGTTTCTCAAAAGGCATTCCAAAAAGATCTTCAAGTGGATAATCATAAAGTTCAGCAGCCCGAGGATTTGCATCTAAAATAGTCTCGTTATTACACTCCACAACAAAAATAGGATTTGGGGCTGAATCAAAAAGGGAGCGATATTTTAACTCAGATTCTTGAAGCCTTTTACGATAAAGCCTGATTGACCACACCATATTAAGAAATGAATCAGCTAATTGAGTAACTTCATCTCGTCCATGACTTTTACGATAAAAGAGGCAGGTTCTGCACAATTGTTCGCTTTTACTATCAATACTTCTAAAACGGCGGCTCTGCTCATCAAAATGCCAGCAAGGCATGTTTGTATCTTTATAAGCTGGACAATTGTTCATACCCCAACCTATATTTCCATCTGGATCAACTCCATTTTCGTCCATATCTAAATTAAAGTCAAAATTACCACGACTTAACTCATCTGAAATTCTGGTAAGACGGGTTATGGGCATTGTAATATGCCGTGAAATAAGGTGGCTTACGTAAAAGATAAGTATTATCATAGCAGAGATAAAACCTAAAAACATGAACCGCAATCTTGAGACCAAATTATCAATATGCTCTTTGCTTAGACCAACATGAACTGTTCCAATTCTGTATAGCCCCTCACTCATTGGAACTGCAATATCGTAAGAGGTATTTGCTCCATGTTCAATAAGTCTTACACTGTGAAGTGCATTTTCTGGTATTTGGTTTGCTTTGCTAAATTGTAACGGAAATGGAAAGGTGAATGTGTGGGAGATAACCTGCCCACCTCTATCTAAAACGTAGATATAATTTATCATGTGTTGCCGCTCTCTCAGCCTTGCCTCATCAAAGATAAGGCTAAGAAGCTCTGGTGAGTTTTTTTCAAGCACAAAACCAGCTCCACGTTCGGCAATTGAGTGGGCAACTGCAATACCTCGAAGTTCAAGCTCTTTGGTTAATCCAGATATAAGAATCCAGCGGGCAAGAAGGGCGATTGTGGCACTAATTATAAGAATAGCAACTAAGATAGTAACGTAAATCTGATTTTTTAAAGATAGTTGTTGATAGTAGCGTATCATAAAGAAC
>JADFXA010000038.1 GCA_015233755.1 Desulfamplus sp.
AAAATCATTAGAATCTGTTTTTATTAAAGATTTTCATTTATCAGGTGAATCTCAAATCAATTATCTTAACCATACTTTTGAGCATGATGAGAAAGAGCAGAAATTCAGCCTTGAGAATCTTGTATCATACACACTTAATGAAGAAAATTGTCAGGGAAAAATCTATATGCTCACAAGTCGAGATATATCTAAATATCACGAAAATATAGTATCCATGATCTTAAAAAGTAGTGGGTTAGCTTTATCAAAACTTATAAATATTGAAAAATTAACAAATGCAGCAACAATTGATCCTCTTACAGGCTGCTATAATAGGCGGGAGTTTGAAGCTCTGATCAAAAAGAGTATTGCGACTGCCAAGAGACTGAAAACTCCTCTCTCTGTTTTTATGTTTGATATTGACCATTTTAAAAAAGTTAACGATACCTATGGACATCGAGCTGGCGATACGGTGCTTCAAAAAGTCTCAGCTATAGTTAAAAGCAATATACGTTCAGGTGATATTCTTTCAAGATATGGTGGTGAGGAGTTTATAGCAATTCTTCCAACAACTTCTAAATTAGAGGCTATGGAGCTTGCTGATAGGTTACGTCAGAAAATTCAAGAGCAAACTATTATTACAGATAGTGGGACTATAAGAGTTACAGCAAGTTTTGGCATATCATCACTTAATCCATCTTATGAAAGACCAGATTCTGCCGATATAATTAAACTCGTTGAAGATGCTGATTCTATGATGTATAAAGCAAAACTAAATGGCAGAAATACTGTTATGCCTGGTTTAATACATCTATTAACAAAGGCTATGTAAAGATAATCTTCTCATTCCGAAGCTCTTGTTTATTATTTCCCTGCCTTGCGGCGGGGAATTTTATTTTAGGGCTTCAAAAAAATGGAAATATAATGGAAATATTATGATAAATAATGCTAAAATTAAAATAGCTCAATTTGATAAACAATCAAATTATATAAAATATGGAGGTCTCTATGGGAACTGCCAATTATTGGGCAGATGATTATGTTCATAAAAAACGGACTGTTAAAGATGCTGTAAGCCATATACAGTCGGGTCAAAGGGTTTTTATTGGATCATACTGTGGAGAACCTCAAACTCTTGTAAGCGGTTTGGCTGGTATATCCGATAGGTTAAGCGATGTTGAGATAATACGCTTAATGTCAAGAGAGACAACACCCCTTACAAAGATAGCAGATAAAACAAACGATCAAGTGATGAATATCCGCTCAATCTATCTTGGTTCTGCTAAATCTGAAGAGCTTGCAAAGAATACAAGATTTTATACTCCCGTTAACATGGCTGAAGTCCCACGTCTTTTTAGTAGCAGAAGAATCCCGATTGATGTTGCTATGATTCAGGTTACACCTCCTGATGATTTTGGCTGGATGAGTCTTGGAGTTTCAGTTGATGTTACCCTTTCCGCAGCTTTGTCTGCTGACTTAGTGATAGCTCAGGTCAACTCAAAGATGCCTATGGTTCTTGGTCATAGCTTTATCCATGTAAATGATGTCGATTTCATAGTTGAGTTAGATGAGGATTTGATGACAATAACATCAAATCCGCCTCCTCAAAAGGCCTCAAGAATTGGTCAACATATTGTGAGGTTAATTGAAGATGGCTCAACACTTCAAATAGGTCTTGATGCAGCGTCTCAGGCAACAATCCAGGCACTTTCAAATAAAAATGATCTTGGTATCCATTCCCAATTTTTAACTGATGATATGATGCACCTATATTCAATGGGTGTCATAACCAACAAAAAAAAGGGATTTAATAATGGAAAGATGGTAGCTAGCTGTTCAGTGGGAACTAAGGCTCTTTATGATTTTCTACATATAAATCCAGCAGTTGAATTTCAACCGTTTGACTACGTTAATGATCTTGAAATCATATCAAGACATAACAAAATGGTCTCTCTGAATGTTGCACAGACAATTGATCTATTTGGTCAGGTGTCGTGCGATGCACAATCTTACACTTTATATGCTGGGGTATCAGGAATTTCAGATTTTACGAGAGGGGCAAACCGTTCTAAAGGTGGAAAATCCATTATTATGCTCAATTCAACTATTACTGTTAAAGTTAATGGTGATGAAAATAGCAATATAAATACTTTGTACAAAAAAGATGCCTTGCAAAATATACTTTATACTACTACTGCCAACGAAGGTGTAACAGAAAAAAAGGTAAGCTCCATTGTGCCTCAGTTAAATAACACCGTTGTAACGATTCCTCGTGAAGATATACGCTACATTGTTACAGAGTTTGGAGCTGTAAACCTCTTTGGTAAAAGCACTCAGGAGCGAGCTTTTGCCCTTATCAGTATCGCACACCCTGAATTTCGTGATGAGCTTTTAAGTGAAGCCAAAAAAATCGGTATGATAGGTCAAGATAGAACTCTTGGAGAATCAGTTTACGGTATCTATCCTGTGAAACTTGAGGAGAACATAACAATAAATGGGGAAAAGATAACTTTAAGACCAGCAAAACCTGTAGATGACAGAAGAATTCAGGAACATTTTTATCAACTTGATAAAGCTGATGTTATTTCAAGGTTTTTCCATGAAAAGACAAGATTTTTGCGTGATGATGTTGAGGTTATGAGTCAAATTGATTACAAGAGAAATCTAACAATAATAGCCCTTGTTGGTGAGATGGGATTTGACAGAGTTGTAGGGGTTGGAAGCTACTACCTTGAGCCTGCTACCAATATGGCCGAAGTTGCCTTTTCTGTTAGTAAAGAGTATCAAAATCAGGGTATAGGAAGGGCGTTGATACGCAAACTCTCAGAATCAGCAAGAAATAGAGGAATCGCTGGGCTTTTTGCGGTAACTTCAACTGGCAATAAAAATATGATAAAACTTTTCAAAAGTCTGCCATATAAAGTCCAATCAGAGATTGATGAAGATATGCTTTTAAGTTGTCGTTTTATTGAGGCAAAGTAATGGAAAAGCTTTAAATAATTATTAAAAATCGAAAAGTTAAAAATGGAAAAACTGACACCGCACAACATTATGCTCATGCTCCTCTCTCTTGGAATTCTGCTTGGTGTAGCAAGAACTCTTGGCGAACTTGCCCAAAGATTTCATCAACCTGCTGTGGCAGGAGAGCTGCTTGCTGGAGTTCTGCTTGGTCCAACTGTTTTAGGAACTATCTATCCAGATTTGTCCTTATTTCTTTTTCCCAAAAATGGTTCAAATGCTATTGCGCTTGATGCCATATCAACTCTGGCTATTGTGCTGTTTCTTATGGTTGCAGGTATAGAGGTTGATCTCTCAACTATCTGGAAACAAGGAAAAGTTGGTCTAAAAGTTGGAATTACAACCATTGTAATTCCTTTTGTTGTAGGTTTTACCTCTGCATGGTTTTTCTCGGAGCAGTTTGGAAGAGAGCTTAGTATCAATGAATTCACCTTTGCTCTTTTCTTAGCAACTGCCATGTCTATCTCAGCACTACCTGTAATTGCTAAAACTCTTATGGATATGGATCTATATCGAAGCGATCTTGGAATGGTCGTTATAAGTGCTGCAATTTTTAACGATATTGTTGGCTGGATAGTTTTCGCTGTTGTATTAGGTCTTATGGGCGGGGGGAATGGGAATAACCACATAGTATTAACAATTTTTCTAACTCTTACATTTGCTGGTTCTATGTTGACGGTGGGGCGATGGCTCATTGATAAATCGCTGCCATTTGTTCAGGCATACACAAAGTGGCCCGGCGGAGAACTTAGCTTTGCACTAATTTTAGCTCTTCTTGGCTCTGCATTTACAGAATGGATAGGGATACATGCTATTTTTGGGGCATTCTTAGTTGGGGCTGCTATCGGCGATTCATCTCATCTTAGAGAGCGAACCAGAGTAACTATCGCAAATTTTATCTCATTTATATTCGCTCCAGTCTTTTTTGCAAGCATTGGGCTGAAGGTAAATTTCTTTGAACATTTTGATCTTACTCTAACATTGTTAGTTTTTATTGTTGCATCTTTATGTAAATTAGTAGGAGGAATAGTTGGGGCAAGATGGGGAGGTATGGCTTTAAGAGATTCATGGGCAGTCGGATTTGCTATGAATTCAAGAGGGGCAATGGAGATAATTTTAGGACTTCTTGCCTTAGAAGCTGGAATTATAAACAATAGGTTGTTTGTTGCCTTAGTTATAATGGCTATTATTACATCTATGATGAGCGGTCCTGCCATGAGGCTTATGCTTAAACCTGTAAAATCATGGAAACTACAAGATGCTCTTTTCTCAAAACTCTTTATAAGAGAGTTAAAGGCTCTATCACGGCGTGAAGCTATTAATGAGATGGTTGAGATTGTATGTAGAGAGTTTAGCTTAGAGCAAGATAAAGTAGGGTCTGTTGTATGGAAAAGGGAAAAGGCTTTAAGCACTGGAATAGGAAAAGGTGTAGCACTTCCACATGCAAGGATTCGAGGGCTTGCTTACCCACTTGTCTCTGTGGGAATTTCTGATGCAGGAATTGATTTTGACGCGCCTGACGGAAAGCCTGCCAATGTTATATTTCTTGTGCTGACTCCTGATAATGCACCTGAATCACAACTTACAATAGTCTCTGAAATTGCAAGGCTTTTCCGTAACCAAACCATACTTCAAAACGTTCTTAAAACAAGAACATTTACAGATTTCTTAGCATTGATAAAGAGTCAGTCTGCTCCAAAAACATCTGATACTACAATTTAAAAAAATAAAATCATAAGGAGAAAACAGTGTTTGAATGGATTTTTAGTGTGGAATCATGGATTGCATTGGCAACTCTAACCGCTCTTGAGATTGTTTTGGGCATTGATAACATTATCTTTATCTCAATTCTTGTAGGTCGTTTGCCTGAAAAAGAGCGTAATTTGGGTAGATCTGTTGGGCTTGGGCTTGCAATGGGAACTCGTCTTATTCTTCTTTTTTCCATTGTTTGGGTTGTGGGATTAACCAAACCTTGGTTTTCTATTTTGGGTCAAGAAATTTCAGGCAGAGACCTTATACTTATTGGCGGAGGACTATTTCTTCTTGCTAAAGCTACCCATGAAATTCACAACAGCCTTGAAGGAAAGATGGAAGACGAAGATAAATCAGCATCGTCATCTATAACTCTTGGCTCCATACTTTTTCAGATCGCAATTTTAGATATTGTCTTTTCTCTTGATTCAGTTATTACTGCTGTCGGACTTGCAAAGCACATATCAATAATGGCTATTGCCGTAGTGATTTCTGTTGGGGTTATGATGTTTGCAGCAAAAGCAATTGGTGAATTTGTTGAGAACCACCCAACAATCAAGATTTTAGCACTCTCATTTTTAATTATGGTTGGTTTTACGCTTGTGCTTGAAGGCTTTGATGTTCATATTCCAAAAGGATATATCTACTTTTCAATGGCATTCTCAGTATCAGTTGAGATGTTAAACTTACGTTTGCGTAAAAAATAACAGATATAAAAATTGAGGAAACTTTAACCGCTCTATCTTATGTTTTTGACATCTCCTGTCGATTTAATGGAAAATATTAGGTGTTTTTTATAAATCGAGTCTTAAAGATTAGAGCCTTGATATTTAAAAAGGCTCTTAAACTAAAATAGAGAGAATAAAAATAGAGGAGGTGTGTTATGAGTAGTATATCACAGTTAGGTTCATCAATTGGAAGTTTACAAAATAGAAGCAATCTTGGAGACTATGCAGCTCTTTCAGAAAGAAAAGAGGCTTTACAGGCTTCTCAAAGCAAAAATCTTGAATTATCTCTAAACACAAAAGATGGTGATACCGTTACTTTAAGTGCAGGCTCTTTTATGGAATTCTCAGCACTTGCCTACGATAAAAGTGGCAGAATCTCAAATGGTTCTGAAAATTCCTCAGTTCGCTTAAGTTCAAGAGAGATGACTCTTGCTTCTGGTTCTCAATTTACATTTTCTGTAAAAGGAAGTTTAAGTGAACAGGAGATGGACGACATTGAAAACTTAGTTAAGACGCTTGATGATGTTATAAATAAGATGGCAACTGGAGATATGGACGATGCTGTCGCAAAAGCTCTTGAGATGCAAAATGGGTATGAAAATATATCTGGGTTTGAGGCAAATCTCAGCACTTCAAATTCCTATAGTTTTGAGCAGGCAATATCTAAACAGGAGTATTATTCAGACTCAAATATTGAAGGAAGAGAAGATATCGGTAATCTACTTGGTGGTTTATTAAACGAAAATGGTTCAAACGATACTGTAAATGGTTTAAATCAGAATAGTGGTCCTACTGCTGAACCTGATATTCTAAAAGATTCTTCAAGCAGACTTATGGATATGATGCTAAAAGAGCTTGAAAAGTTAAGAGAGGAGAATAAAGCGGTTACAAGAAAAGCCGCAGAGCCTGTAGATCAACTACTTTCCCACCATATAGACCAGCTTAAAAAAAGTGGAGAGAATAGTGAAAATAATGAAACGAACACCGGATTACTTGATCAGCTTGCCAATGCAAGAAAAGGCATGGCAGATGAGTTCCGCAAAATGATGCCTGAAGCAGAGGATTTCCGTAAAATAGCATCATCATTTTTTAATGTATAAACTGAGTTCTAATAACTAAAAAGGAGAAAATAGTGACAGTCTATGTTCAAAATCACCCGCTTATAAAGCACAAACTTGGTCTGATGAGAGAAAAAGATATCTCTACAAAAGATTTTAGAGATTTGGCATCTGAAGTTGCTCGACTTTTAACATACGAAGCAACAAAAAATATTGAGACCGAAAAGCAGACAATTGAGGGGTGGGCCGGCAGTGTTGAGGTTGAAAGAATAAAAGGTAAAAAGATTACCATAGTTCCAATTCTTAGAGCAGGTCTTGGCATGATGGACGGAGTTATTGATCTTATTCCATCTGCAAAGGTAAGCGTTGTAGGATTTTACAGAAATGAAGAGACCCTTGAGCCTGTAAAGTACTACGTTAAAGTAACAAGCTCAATTGATGAAAGGACAGCACTTATTTTAGATCCAATGCTTGCAACTGGCGGGACTTTGATTGCAACTATTGATTTGCTAAAAGAGGCGGGTTGTAAAGATATTAAAGGGCTATTTTTGGTTGCAGCTCCAGAGGGTATTGCTAAAGTTACCGAAAAGCATCCTGATGTTGACATTTATGTTGCGGCTATTGACGAACGCCTAAATGATGTTGGCTATATTCTTCCGGGTCTTGGTGATGCTGGAGATAAAATTTTTGGAACAAAATAGGCTTTAATATAAAACAGAATTCGTAATAAACATTTAAGGAAAATAAATAGATGTCAGATACAAACCACTCATCAACAGAGTATAGTTTTAGGATTAAAGATTCTCTTCTTGGTGCACAGATGCTTTTTGTAGCATTTGGAGCTTTAGTCCTTGTCCCACTTCTAACAGGGCTTGATCCCAATGTTGCTCTTTTTACAGCAGGAGCTGGAACACTTATCTTTCAGGTGATTACTAAAGGTAAAGTCCCAGTTTTTCTTGCATCATCTTTTGCCTTTATTCCTCCAATGATTTATGGAGTCAAAACTTGGGGTATTCCCGGAACCTTGTGCGGATTATGTGCTTCAGGTATTGTTTATGTAATTTTAAGCTTTTTAATAAGATGGCAAGGCAGTGGTGTTGTCAAGAAGGTTTTACCTCCTGTAGTTACTGGACCTGTTATTATGGTTATTGGACTTATATTATCACCAGTTGCGGTTCACATGGCTATGGGAAAAACAGGTGATGGTTCGGCAGTTCTTTTTCCTGAAAAAATTGCAATGACAATATCTTTGGTCTCTCTTGCAGCAACTATCATTTCATTTATTTTTGGTAAGGGAATCATAAAGTTGATTCCAATACTTTGTGGGGTAGTAACAGGATATATTTTATCCCTTATCTTTGGAATTGTGGATTTTTCTATGGTTGCAAAGGCTTCGTGGTTTGATATGCCAAATTTTATTCTTCCTGAATGGAATGCACAGGCTGTTTTTTATATTCTCCCGATTGCAATCGCACCAGCTATTGAGCATGTTGGTGATGTTCTTGCCATTGGAGGTGTTACTGGAAAAGATTATGTCAAAGACCCAGGACTTGAAAACACAATTTTAGGAGATGGTCTTGCAAGCTCATTTGCAGCTTTTTTGGGAGGCCCTCCTAATACTACTTACTCGGAAGTTACAGGCGCAGTTGCCTTGACACGTGTCTTCAATCCAGCAATTATGACATGGGCAGCACTTACCGCTATAGTTCTTGCATTTATTGGAAAACTTGGAGCATTTCTTCAAAGTATTCCAACCCCTGTTATGGGCGGTATAATGTTGCTGCTTTTTGGTGCAATCATGGTAGTTGGGCTAAATATTCTTGCTCAATCAGGAGAAGATTTGACCAAACCAAGAAACCTTACTATTGTTGCTCTAATTTTAGTTTTTGGTATAGGCGGTATGAGTTTTTCTGCTGGCGAGTTTACGCTCCAAGGTATTGGACTTGCTGGTATTTTAGGTGTTGCTATGAATCTTATTTTGCCAAAAGAGAAGGTGTAGCTTTGAGTTTGTCAAAGTATACTTTACACGGTCTTAATTTGAGCTTTTATTTTTATCGCCCTGAGCTAAAGCTCTGGGCTAACTTTATGTAGGTCCTCTTAAGAGGACTTCTTTTTATAATATAACTTAGCCGAGGGTTTTAACCCTACGGCGAAGAACTGAATAAAAACTAAATTTATGACCTTTATAGTATATTATCTAATCAAACACTCTTGAACATAAGGTTGAACTATTAGTTTAATATGAGCAAGCTCATCATCGTTTAGAAAAGGGTCAGGGTAGGGGTTGTTTTTTTTGAAAAATAGAGGGTTAAACATTTTGACATTTTTTGAACAGTGCTGAAGTACATATTTTGATGCACCTTTTATCATTTCTCCGATTTCAGGCATGATTTCGGGGGTGATAAAAGGTTTTACACAGGTTGTTCTAAACTCGTATGCTGGAGAGTGTTTAATTATCAACTTTATGCTTTTGAGTATTAAAGAAAAATTCAAAGTTTTATTTAATACGTTTTTATTTGAATCTTTATAATTTTTAATACCTATCTGCTCAGATGCTCCTATTAAATATTTATAGCCTTCCTTATTGCTCTTTATATCCATCGCAATAAAATCAACAAGCTCTCGTTTAATAAGGTTTTCAATTACATCAGGTTTGCTTCCGTTAGTATCTACTTTAACCTTAAACCCCATATTTTTTAGTTTAAAGCAAAATGATTCAAGAGCTGGCTGCAGCGTAGGCTCTCCTCCCGTGATTGCAACACCATCTATCAATCCTTTTCTCTTTTTAAGAAAGGCTAATATTTCCGATTCATCAATTAACTTAGGATTGTTAGGCAAAATTGCATTTTTAGAGGCTATGGAAGCGTCAAATATTGGTAAGAGTATAAGGCTTGGATTATGGCAATAAGGGCACCTGAAGTTACAACCTTGGGTAAAAACAAGTGAAGCGACAACCCCAGGAAAATCAATTAGTGTGTTTTTTTGAAATCCTCCGATTTTAAGGCTCATTTACACCTCTTTTGCTCATAAAACGGAGGATTGTTAGATTTTATTAATAACGATATAATATTCAATATAGGTGGAGTAATTAAGAAATTAATGGGATCAATATCTAAATTTTAAGATGCAACTTTAAAGGTTTTACGCATACAAAACTCTGTCTGTTTGCCGTTATTCCACTGTTTAACAGGTCGTAAATAGCCCACAACCCTTGAATATACTTCTGTCTCTTCACCACAGTTAGGGCAAAATTCTGCCTCGCCTGAAATGTAACCGTGTGAAGGGCATACACTAAATGTTGGAGTAATTGTAAAGTATGGCAATTTGTAGTTTGTAGCCACTTTTTTAACAACATTTTTAACAATTTGAGAATCAGCCACTTGTTCTCCAAGGAAAAGATGAAGTACCGTTCCGCCAGTATATTTTGTCTGCAACTTGTCTTGAAGTTCTAATGCCTCAAAAATATCATCAGTATAGTTGACTGGTAGATGAGTTGAGTTTGTGTAAAAAGGTGCCTTACCGTCTTTATACTCTGACTCATTAGCACATATAATTTCAGGATAACGTTGTTTATCCATCATAGCAAAACGATAAGTCGTTCCCTCTCCTGGTGTTGCCTCAAGGTTAAACATCTCGCCCGTCTCTTCCTGAATTATCTCCATTCTTCTACGAATATGATCCATCACTTTAAGAGCAAATGTTCTACCTTTTTCTGATGCAATTCCTTCACCCATAAAGTTAATACATGCCTCGTGCATACCAAGAACACCAATAGTTGAAAAATGATTTCTCCAGTAACAGTCAGAGTGTTCTTTAATTTTTCTTAAGTAGAATTTTGAGTATGGGTAGAGATTTCCGTTTGTAAATTTTTCCAATACCTTTCTTTTAATGATAAGTGAATCAGCAGCAATTTTTATGAGATTATCAAGTTGTGTAATAAAATCTTGTTCATTCTTAGCAAGATATCCAACACGAGGCATATTTATTGTTACAACACCAATAGAGCCAGTAAGAGGATTTGCACCAAATAATCCGCCACCACGTTTTTGAAGTTGGCGATTATCTAACCTGAGACGACAGCACATAGAGCGAGCATCATCAGGCGACATATCTGAGTTTACAAAATTAGAAAAATATGGAATTCCATATTTGCCTGTCATTTTCCAGACACTTTCAAGGTTTGGATTATCCCAGTCAAAATCTTCTGTTATGTTGTATGTAGGAATAGGAAATGTAAAGACTCTGCCTTTGGCATCGCCTTCCATCATAACTTCAGCAAATGCCTTGTTGATTAGGTCCATCTCTTTTTGAAAATCAGAGTATGTCTCTTCTCTATATTGCCCTCCTATAATTACTGGCGAATCCTTCAAAATAGAGGGGACATTTAGATCCATTGTAATGTTGGTAAAAGGTGTCTGAAATCCAACCCTTGTAGGAATATTGATATTAAAGACAAACTCTTGAAGAGCCTGTTTTACCTCTTTGTATCCAAGTTTATCTTCCCTTACAAATGGAGCAAGAAGAGTGTCAAAATTTGACATTGCTTGAGCTCCAGCAGCTTCCCCCTGTAGAGTGTAAAAAAAGTTTACCATCTGCCCCAATGCAGTTCTAAAGTGGCGAGGCGGAGAGCTTTCAACCTTTCCAGCAACCCCTTTGAATCCTTCCATCAAAAGATCTTGCAAATCCCAGCCAACGCAATAAACAGAAAGAAGACTTAAGTCGTGTATATGTATATCTCCTCTGTTATGAGAGTGTCTTACCTCAGGAGGATAGATGCAATTTAACCAGTATTCGGCGGTTATATCCGATGAGATGTAATTATTCAGACCTTGGAGTGAGTAACTCATATTGCTGTTTTCCTTCACTTTCCAATCCATCTTACGGATATAGCTATCCATCAATTCAACATGTTCACGTATGGTAATCTTTCTTATTTGGTTGTGTTGTTCTCGGTAAATAATGTATGCTTTGGCAGTTTTATAAAAAGGAGAATCAAGGAGTACACGCTCCACAATATCTTGTATCTCTTCAACATCTGGACAATTTCCAAGACGGAGTTCTCTTGCAAGAGTTAGAACTTTAAGTGTAAGTTTCTTTGCCTCTCGTTCGTCAAATTCTCCTGTTGCTTCACCAGCTTTTGCTATGGCATCGCTAATTTTAGAGGAGTCAAAATCACTAACCCTTCCATCTCTTTTTTTTATCTTTTCAAACATCGATACACCTCTTTAAATAGAAGCTACACTTGAAATAGACGCACTATTATATTATTTAATGCTTACAAAAATATTTCAAGAACTCTTTTTGTAGTGCTAATTGTTATTATTTGTTTAATTTGAGTTTCTGGCTATAATATAAAAATATTAGCCATTTTTATGAAGCAACCGGTTATCTCAATAATGGCGAGTAATAATGACAATAATCAATATGTAGTTCTATGTCAAGCTAAAATTTCGATATATTGTGTTAAAATATGTAAGTTGATGTGAAACAGAACCAATAAAAAACGTGAAAACAGAGGAAATTATAGAGAATATGGAACTTGATAACACTAATTTTTGCAGACGAATTATTATGCCTTGGTATGAATCGTATCTCGTATCTTTGTTGCTCGTTTTATGGTCAATATCTATATTTATTTTTGCAACTATAGGTTTTAAAATTGCTATTTCAACAGAAGGTTTTCATAAATATCTATGGTTTCCATTAGTGCTTGCTGGCTTATCTTTTGTTATTATAATTAGCGTTTTATTCCGTATAATTAAGCGTAGTATCAAAAGTTGATGCAATATTAATTAATTAACAAAATGACAATCTAAAGTAGTATTAGATATAATAATTTCCATAAGATGATGGATAATCTTAGCAGTTACCCCCCATATAACAACATTTTGGTATGGGTAGGTAAGCTCATAAAGAGTTGGTAGTCTGCCAATAAAATTCTTCGATTTATGAACCTCAATTAGATGTTTTAAAGGTATTTTAAAAACTCTCGCAATTTCCGATTTATCAAATACAATATTTTTAAAATTAAAATCAATATCTCCTATTTTCTTCCAAATTCCTAAAAATGCTTCGATATCTTTACTATTAATGGTCTGAAAATGTCCAATTGAACCAATAAGCTCAACCTCTTCTGATGGTATTCCCATCTCCTCTCTAAGCTCTCTTAATGCTGTTGTCTCACGGTTTAAGTCTTCCGGATCGCAGTTGCCACCCGGAAATGCCATCTGATTTCTCCATGGATACCCCTCTATATCAGCCTTTTGAATTAAAATTAGAGATGTATCCTCTTCAGGAGTAAAAAGAGCCATAACGCTTGTTGGTTTAAACAAATTACTATCCGGAGCTTCTGGATGATAAGCCTCTTTTACTACTTTGGTAAGAAACTTATAGCAGCCACTATTTGTTGATAAATTATTTTCTAATAACACTTTGTTTGATAAAGTAGTACCTAATAACACCTTGTTATATCCCCATATTGTTAACAATTAATAATTTAAAGATAGAAATTGATTCAATGTCATATACTAATCT
>JADFXA010000390.1 GCA_015233755.1 Desulfamplus sp.
CTTTTCAGCCCAACAGTTGAAGTTCATCTAAATCTTTTATCGAGACTTTCTTTTTGTCTTAGAGACAACGAGTTCATGGCATTTCTTAGCCATAAACCAGATGGGGATTCACTTATTAGTCGTATAAATGTGCTTGAAAATAGCATAGATAAAAAAAATATATAAAATTAATTATTTGCTTTCTGAGCTTATTTAGGGAAACGCCGACAAACGGTGTAAAGGTTAGGCAGAGTGATAAAAATTAAAAAATTTACCTCGTGGCGACATCCCGGAACATTTTCTATCTTCATAATGGATGATAGACTTTTGCTAATTTGTATGGGTATTATTGTGGGGCTTTGTAGTGGTCTTGCATCACTTTCTCTTAACTATTCTCTTATTTTTATAATGGATAGTCTTGCCAATTTTCGTCATTATTGGTGGTCGTTTATCATACCAGCATTTGGAGCAATGTTTTCATCTATTTTTCTTAAAAAAATCATAAAAGATAGAGGAGGTCATGGGGTACCTGAGGTAATTCATAGTGTATCAAGATATGGTGGACGTCTTGATCTCAGCTCTATTTTTTCACGCCTTGTAGCAAGTTGTTTAACTATTGGAAGCGGTGGGTCAGCAGGTCCTGAAGCCCCTGTAGTAGTAAGTGGTTCAGCCATTGGGTCAAATATCGCAAGATTTTTTTCACTTAACGAGAGACAACGCATAACCTTAGTTGGGTGTGGTGCAGCTGGTGCAATAGCTTCAATATTCAATGCACCATTGACTGGGATTATCTTTACTATGGAGATAATTCTGGGCGAATGGTCAATGGTTAATATCATTCCAATTGCCGTTGCCTCTGTTGCTGGTGCTGAGATTAGCAGAAATCTTCGTGGCAATGTTATCGCTTTTGAAAGCAGTGTAAATTTTCACCTTAGTAACTACCATTTTATTGCGTGTGTTGGTCTTGCTCTTTGTGCGTCAGTTGCTTCTATTATGTTTACAAGAACTTTAAGAAAAATGCATAATTTTTCTAACAATGTGCCTCTCCCTTTTTGGTTAAAAGCGGCTATTGGTGGTACCGCTGTAGGAGTTATAGGTTTTGCAATTCCAGAGGTTATGGGAGAAGGTTATCACTCAATCCACCAAATGATAGCTGGTATTTTTAAAGATGGAATGGGGATTGTTGTTATTGGCTGTGTATCAAAAATTTTTGCGACTTCTATGACACTTGGTTGGGGAGGCTCTGGTGGTATATTTGCCCCAAGTCTTGTTATTGGTAGCTTCACAGGTCTTGCATACCATAGATTTATCTCTTTTTGCTTTCCTTCAGTTCCTTGGGTGAATGAAGGGTGCTTTGCACTTCTTGGCATGGCTGGTATGATAAGTGGTATTCTGCAAGCCCCTCTTACAGGTATATTTTTGATTCTTGAAATCACAGGTAGTTATGATGTTATGCTTTCTCTTATAATTGTATCGGCACTATCTACAACCATAACTCACTATGCAGAACCAGCATCATTTTATCTAAAAGAGCTAACAGAAAGCGGACAATTGCTAAGACCTGGGACTGACTCAAGAGTTCTTGCTGATATAAGTATCCGCGAAGTAGTTGAAAAAGACTGCATAGCTGTTTACCCAGACATGTTGTTAAGAGAGCTTATTTATACAGTTAAAGAGTCAACAAGAAACTATTTTCCAGTAGAGGATCGTGATACAGGAAATTTTTTAGGTATAATTAAGCTTGATAATATAAAACCCTATATTTTTAATACTTTGATGTATGATACCGTGCTTGTTGAGCAAATTATGGATTCGTCTCCTGATATTGTAAGCTATGATGATGATCTTTCATCAGTGCTTAGAAAAATGGATATGAAGAGATGTTTTAGCCTTCCAGTTATCTCTAATGGCAAATTTGCGGGCATGATCTCCAAAGCAACTATTTTGGATAAATACAGAGATGAGCTAAATGTCCAGACAGCACACTCCTTCTAAGTTTCTAATGAGAATGACGAGCAATAATAATTTTAATTCCATAGAATTTTTTTATGTGTATTGCAGAAAGTGTTTGACATGCAGTTAGAGTGCCTGTATAAAGCCCAAGTTTTTGAGAGAGAATTAGTTAGTCGTTTTTCTCTTTCTTGTTTTTTTTGCAGTGTAGAGTATTTTGATCTTTGAAAACTGGTTAGTGATTATTGTTTTAGGAAGTATTTAAGAAGACA
>JADFXA010000391.1 GCA_015233755.1 Desulfamplus sp.
AAAAGCAACATATATCGAATCTTCTTCAACTTTAATTGGAATAAAGGTGTTATTCTCATAAATTTTGGGAGGAATTCTATTAAAGAGTTTTAGATCAATATCGAGAAATTCAGGTTCAACAAATGGAAATCCAAGTTGCAAGGAAAGAACTTCGACCATTTTTCTCTCATCAACAATTCTATGAGCAACCAGAACCTCCCCTATTTTTCTTTTAGGAGTCTCTTCTGATTGAATCTGAAATGCTTTTTTTAGATCTTCTTGAGTAATAATTCCAAGCTCAAAAAGAAGGCTGCCTATCTTTAAAGATACATGATTTTTTCTTATGGTATCCCACAATGCCTCATCAGTGATATATCCAAGCTCTTTTAAAATGTGGATCATAGGTCTTGGATTTGGCAATTTAGATTGAATACGAACAACATACTGAATTTGTTGTTGCGTAATCAATCCATTCTGAAAAAGAAGTGAGACTATCTCTCCATAATCTTCTTTTGCTTTATCAGCCCAAGATTTCTCTATATCTTTAGATTGATTCATTAGATAATTTTCCTGAATATGTGCTTATAGGAAATTGGCAAATCCTTTTTGAGCTGTTTAATTGAATAAGGCTTATCTGTCAAGGTTAAGAGTTCGCTTCTAATTAGTTCTTAATTTAGAACTTGCTATAATATATTTGACAAATTTTTAAAACAGTTCAAATCTTTATTGAATCTTAAGCCGCAATTTGGTAGCTCATAAAAAATATATATTTATTATAGATGCTTTGTCTAAAAATTTGGGATAAATAATGGTCATCTTCTACTCTATAGAGAACGATAGACGTACCGAGGTAAAAATTAAACGTTCAACTTTTATATGCTCTCTCAGATATGTTGATAGCATATCTGATGCAAAAGAGTTTATATCTTATATATCGTCTGAACATAAAACTGCTACTCATAACTGCTGGGCGTATATTGTAGGAGATAACGGAGAAATCAGCCACTCTTCAGACAATGGAGAACCAGCAGGAACTGCCGGAAAGCCTATGCTTAACGCTCTCCAAGCAAATAGTATGACCAATATTGCAGCTGTAGTTACACGATATTATGGAGGCGTAAAACTTGGTGTCAGAGGATTAATAGATGCTTATAACCAGGCTGTAGTATCTGCAATTGAACTCTCAGAACTAAAAAAAATAGTTAAGGTAAAAAAATATAGAATTGACCTACCATACTCTTTTAATGATGCTCTTATTTACCATCTTAATAACTTTGATGCAAAGATTACAGATACACGTTACTTTGATAAAATATCCCATGACGTTGAGATAAATAGAGACACTATCCATGAAGTAGAGACGCTTCTTACTCAATATCAAAATAGTGGAAAATTGAAATTCGAAACCCAATCTTAAAGTACTATTTTTTAAGCCATAGAAATTAATAGGAGAAACAGTTTTTGGCAGGAATTCAAGAAGTTCTAACAATTGGCTTTATTATTATATTTATCTTTTTTATTCCCAGGCTATTCAAAACCGATAATGTGCAAGCTCACAAAAAAATTGCTTCACAATCACAAATATCAGGAAAAAAGCGACTTGGAATAGTTATCTCGCTCTTTCTACCACTTACAATGGTATTTATTCTTAAACCTTGGGAAGAAAATCTGCTACTTTTCCTTTTTGTTGGTATTTTTCCAGTTGCTTTGGGATGGGCGGGAGTTTGGGTAAAAGATGGTTTTAAAAACAATAAAAAATAATATTAACAACACAGTAAAGGAGTTATACATGCGAATTCATTTAACTTTATTTGTCTCTATTTTGATATTTTCATCTTTTTGTTATGCTGGGCAATATTATAAATTTGTAGATGAGAATGGTGTTGTCTCTTTTACTGATGATATTTCAAAAATACCAAAAGAGCAACGAAGCCAAATAGAGGTCAAAAAAGCTATAAAAAGCAATCAACAGGATAACCAATCTAAACCACAAGATATTAATACTACATATAAAAAAGACGATCAAATTGACGATTCTGAACAGACTAAAGCACAACAATTAGACAACGAAGCAATAGAGCTAAATAGAATAAAGGCTGAACTTGATAAAGAAGCTGAAGAGATTAACAATGAAAGCATTAAGCTTATTCAAGAGAATAAAGATCTAAAAGATAATAAAAGCATTAAAGAATACAATATCAAAATAGA
>JADFXA010000392.1 GCA_015233755.1 Desulfamplus sp.
CACCGGCTTTAATTTTCTCTGTAATAATCTGACTCACATGTTTAATTGGTGGAAGTCCTGTATAGTCATTTTTAAGGGCATTAAAGGCGTGTGGGTCTGCAGTTACAATCTGTTTTACACCTGATTCAAGAATTGCCTCTGTGTTGTGAGATTTAAGGTTCTGGAAAAGCATCTCTTCACCAAATCTAACAACTTCATTACCACTATCTTTTTCAGCTTTACCAAGAATACCAAAATCAACACCAGCACGGGTAAGAATTTTAGCAGTGTTACGGGCAATTGTTTTAATGTTGTCATCAAATGATGTTATACTGTCAACAAAGAAAAGGGTATCTGCGGTTTCGCCATTTTCCAAAACTTTTACCTTGCACTCTTGGGCAAACGCTTTGTCTGTGCACCAATCTGAACGTTTTTTCTCCATTATTCCATAAGGATTACCACGTTTTTCAAGAGCCTTGAGAGGTTTTTGGAGAGTTTGTGGAACCATTCCCTCATCAACCATACCTCTTCTTAAGTCAACCATCTTGTCAATATACTCTATGCCAAGCGGACACTCTTGCTCACAAGCTCCACAAGTTGTGCATGACCAGATCTCATCTTCTGTGTAAATATCTTCTACAAGCATTTTGCTTTTATAGATCACATTTGATTTAAGAGGATAGTTTCTAAATATAAGGTCTCTTGCCTTTATAGTTATAAAGCGTGGAGAAAGTGGTCTTCCAACTGCATTTGCAGGACATTGATCAGAGCATCTTCCACAATCTGCACATGAGTAAAAATCAAGGATATGCTTCCACGTAAAATCTTCAAGTTTTTTAACTCCAAGAGATTCAAGGTTATCAAGCTCTTCAGCACTAACACCATAGCGCACAGGCTTGATGTTGCCTTTTTTGACCCGCATGAAAAAGACATTGAAAATAGAGGTGATAACATGAAAATGTTTACCCATTGGAAGAAAGCATAGGAAAAAGAAAAATGTGAGATCGTGGATATAATACATCACGATGTGGAGTCCCTGCAAAGTGCTATGGGATAGTCCTGATACCATGCCCCTAAGTATCCATACAAGTGAAAGTGGTGCTATAAATTCCGCGTGTCCTGTATGTTGCATTTCAGCCGCAAGCTCTGTTGCCTCAAAGAGACTCTCTGAAATCATAAGAGTTGAGATAACGCCAAGAACGAAAACTGCTTCAGCAGTATGATCTTTGCCGTATTTTGCAGGCACAGCATATCGTGCTGGTCTTATAACTCCTCTTCTGAAGGCTGCCACAATACAGGCCACAAGGACAGCCGTTGCGGCATAATCTTTTAAAAAATTGTAAATCTTTCCTATTAAACCATCAAAACCGGGTAGAACAAAACCATCAGAAATACCAATTATAACAAGAGATGTTGAGCGGATAGATAGTATTAAAAATCCTGCAAAAATTACAATATGCAATACACCAGCAACCATGTATCTTGGCTGGCGCCATTGAGCAAGCCAAATTATAATCAAATTTTTAATGCGTTCTGGGATATTATCAAAACGGTTATCAGGAGCAGATCTGACTAAAGGGGCAATGCGCCTTGCCATGATATAAGTGAAAAGTGCTACGCCTATCACAGGTATCACAAATGATAGAATAGCAGCCGGAAAAAAACCGAAAAACATAAAATTTGCTGGTCCAATCAATGGGGTCATATTTCTTACTCCATAAAGTTAATTTTGGTTAAACAGTTAAATTAAATAATAAAAAAGGCTAAATATTAATCAAAAATTATCTCTTACACTGAACTATTATTGAAGGATTCACAGGTGCAAGGCTTTAATTGACAATATCTTAAAGGTCAAGAAAAAAGATTATTTACATTATATATGTTATTCATTCTATATATTGCCATTTATCAAGTCCATTTTTGTTGTAATTTTAGTATTATTTTTAGCAATATAGCCTATTGCCATATTGTTTTTATTACCATTGATAGTGTTTTGAATTCCGTTAAGATAAAGATCAACTAACGGGTCTGCCATAGCAACAAGATCATATTTGCCATCAGCAGCGACCCATGTATTTATAACACCTTCAACCGCACCTAAAATAAATCTTTTAACTAAACCGACAAAAAGGTCTTGACGTAAAGCTCCTTCCATCTGTCCTTGTTCGATTATTTCAGACAGAAGTTCTAAATACATTTTAGAGACA
>JADFXA010000393.1 GCA_015233755.1 Desulfamplus sp.
TAAAAATATCAAAACCATTCATTGTTATTTCCAATTTTTATTCCCCACTTTTATAATGCTATTTACAGTTTCATCTCTTTAATTATCTTGAGGAATTAGAATTTAATAAAGGCGTAAATTACTCTAAACTTGTGTCAAATATCAAGCCTCTACAACTATCTACCAGTTTAGGGAGTACTTTAATTCTCATTCCTAACAGTTCATAAGTTTTTTTGTCTCATAATGCTCATTTATTTTAAATTGGAAGTCATCATTATCAGTTGAGACTCTTTTCAGTCAAGTTTTTATTGACCTTTTATTGAATAGTGTGCAATCTATGCACCCATGAAAGAGATAACATTTGAGAATATAGCTATGGCAAGGGAGCTTTTTGGCTATCATAACTATAACCTTGCAAAAATTTCAGAAGCGACTGGTGTTAAAATTGATAATAGGGGAAATACCATTATTATTGACGGCAATACCGAAAACGAGCTTTTAACAGAAAAAATGCTCAATCAGTTGTATGGATTAGTTAAGGCAAAATTTTCTATACATCCATCAGACATTGAGACTGCTGCTTTAGCTCTTAAAAATGACGGTTCATGCAAACTTAAAAATATCTTTCTTGATACAATCCTAACTACCTCCAGAAAAAAAAATATTGCCCCCAAAAGTATAAATCAAAAGTTATATGTTGACGCAGCTCGTAATAATGACATTGTTTTTGGAATTGGTCCGGCTGGAACTGGAAAGACATATTTAGCCATGGCTATGGCTGTTGCGGCACTTAATAAGGGTGAAATAAATAAGATAATTTTAACAAGGCCAGCAGTGGAAGCTGGAGAGGCTTTAGGCTTTTTGCCAGGAGACCTATCTGACAAAATAAACCCATATTTAAGGCCTCTTTATGATGCTCTCCATGATATGATTTCAGTTGATAGGTCAAGGGAGATGATAGATCAAGGGATAATTGAGATCGCACCTTTAGCTTTTATGCGGGGAAGAACTTTAAATAACTCGTTTATTATACTTGACGAGGCTCAAAACACTACATCAGAACAGATGAAGATGTTCTTAACTCGAATTGGATATAGCTCCAGAGCCGTTGTTACTGGTGATATTACCCAAATTGATCTTCCAACAGGAAAAAAATCAGGACTTATTGAGGCAAAAAATATCCTTCAAAATATTGAAGGGCTAAAATTTATATTTTTTGATAATAACGATGTAGTTAGGCACAGACTTGTCTCTAAGATTATTGAGGCATATAACAATAAAGACCTCAATTGCAAAATTGCAAAAATATGAATAGAATAAGTTTTTAATAGAAATAATCATTAATGAAAAACATCAAAAACAATGAATAAAAATGAAGCTGATAAAAATATTCATGTCATAAAATCATTAATTACAACTCAACCCTTTTTATTATGGGGGATTTTAGTTGGAATTACGCTCTTTTCAACTCTTGTTCTATACCCTGATAGGGATAAAATAAATTATGACTATAATATAGGCGATGTTGCAGAGCGAGATATAAAAGCATCTCGCGATTTTTTCATTGAAGATGAGGCAGCAACACTTCTAAACAAGCAACAGGTAGCAGACTCTTTTCAAAGCATCTATGATTATGATCCCAATATGGCATCTCAATTATCAGATAAATTGGATCAAGCATTTGCTATACCAAGAAAAATTTTTAATACAGCAGAATCAAATTCAGATAAGCAATTAAACTCTTCTCAATCTCAACAAACATCGCAATCTTTAGACCTCACAAAATCTGAGCAAATTCAGGAAAACCTACAGATTCAACAGTCTGACAATGCTTTACCAACCCAACAATCTAATCAACCTTTAGAGACATTGGTTATGGCAACTCTTGAAGATTTTGAAAATGCACTTGGCGTTGCTGTTGGAGAGAAAGGGTATTCAACACTTTATAAATATAACTTTGCAAATAACATAACAGATATAATTAAAAAAATTCTTACTGAAATTCTAAGAAATGGAGTGGTTGCTAATAAAGAGCTCCTGCTTAAAGAGGAAAAAAAGGGTATTATATTAAGGACTATTGGGGCATCCACAGAAAAATTGGTTGATAATCTTAAAGTGATCTATAGTCCTGATGAAGCTCAATCTATGGTGAAAACTATTGGAGAGCCTCTTTGTAAGGGTATGAATTTTAATAGGA
>JADFXA010000394.1 GCA_015233755.1 Desulfamplus sp.
GCATCTGCTGCAACCAACGCTGCTGCACTATTAATCAATATGACATTACGTTTTGCCTTACCTTTGCCATTTTTTGTTTCGCTATCACCATTTAAAATAGCGGTTGTTATTGCGGCGTTAGTTGTAGCATCTCCTCCTTTTAACTCTTCTGAGTCGGCATATTCACCGAAAAATTCAATAGGATCAAGATCAAATGAGCGAATAAGACCATCTTTGAGTTCTGATACCCGTGTTGGAGCACAGACTGTAATCTCGTCCATTCCGTCATGCCCATGAACTACAAAAGCGTGGTGAGTTCCTAAAAGTTTTAATGCTTGAGCAAACATTTCGGTAAGTTGTGGAGCAAAAACCCCGAGCAACTGACATCTTGCAGCAGCAGGATTTGTAAGGGGACCTAGCATATTAAAGATGCTTCTTATTCCAACCTCTTTTCTTGCCTTTCCAGCATAACGCATTGCACTATGAAAAGTTGGGGCAAATAAAAATCCAATTCCAATGCTATTTACAGCCTCTTCAACAACCTCTGGATGAGTATTTATGTTGACTCCAAGAGCCTCAAGAACGTCAGCACTGCCACATTTACTTGATATGCTCCTATTCCCATGTTTAGCTACTGTAACACCGCAACCCGCCACTACAAATGCTGTAGTAGTAGAGATATTAAAAGAACCTGAAGAGTCTCCGCCTGTTCCGCATGTATCAACAGCTTTACGAGAAACGGTTTGGATTCTTGCTGCTTTTGCTCTCATTGCACGAGCAGCTCCTGCAAGCTCTTCAAAAGTCTCACCTTTCACAGCAAGCGCTGCCATAAATGCACCAATTTGTGCATCTGTAACCGTTCCTGAAAAGATCTCTGACAACATGTCTGACATCTGCTCTTCTGATAAATCTTGGCGTTTAATAATTATTTTAAGATAATCTGTAAATTGCATCTATTTTTCTCCATTTTTATGACTAAACAGTTAAATAATTTAATTAAAAATTGCTAATGCAATTGATAATGATTTGACAAAACATGGTTATACATACTATGAAAACACCATTTTATTTTTATTTATATTTTTTTAATAGATATATTTGGCATTAAGGAGTTCTCACTTTAAAGATGAATACAGAAGGTATAGTTACTGAGAAAAAACAGAATAGAAAGAGGAAGAGCAAAAAGGACCATCTAAAGAATGGGTTCTACGCTGCTATAAACCCCGCCTCATATAAGATTAGTCATATTGTTAATATAAACACTGGTCATATAAATCCTGATGGTCTCAAAAGCTCTGGAGGACTTGTTATTAAATATATTGACAAAGATGACCATCATCAATCTTTAGAACAACAAGGTAAGTCAATTTTCCTTGGGAATTACGGTTATTATCTTGGAGATATACCTTTAAATGGAGATGTACCATTTCTTATACCACCCTCTTCAATAACAATTGAAGAGGTCGATTTCACAAGTTTGACCTCTGAACATCTCTCTAAAATAAGAGAGATGAGCATAATGTTTACTGAACTTACATTTAATCAGATATTTGCATTAGATAAATTCATACGTGAACATATCAGCCATAGAAGGTTTATTTCGATGCACCTAACGGTTGGATTACAATAAATGCTGCACGCTTTGTATTACAAAACTTTTTAGCAAGATCATGTATCTCGTCAAGTGAAACTGAGCGATAATCTTCATCCATAGTGGCTGCCCACTCTATCTTTTCAGGATGCTGTAAAGAACCTGCCATAACAGAATCAAGCCAATAACCATTAGTTCTTCGTATGTCCTTTATATATGTCCAGATTGGTTCAAGCACAAGATCAAGCTCTTTATCTGTTATTTGCTCAGTTGTCATTGAGTCTGCTATATTCTCAATATGAGAGACCATATCATCAATTTTATCAGGGTCAACATTAATAACTGCTCGAAGAACACCATATCCTTTATATGACTGAGATGAATCGTTATAGGCATAAGGAGAGTATGTTGCTCCAAGCTCTTCACGAATTGTTTTACGAAGCCTTTCTGAAAGTATTTTAGATAGAATATTTAACCTTCTTGTTTGTTTAATTTTCCAAAAATCGTCAGTTGGAAATGCCATTAATATAAGTGCTTTATTAATCTTGCTGTCAATTTGTAACGCTATCTTTTTGCTCTCTGGAAAAACTATGTGATCTC
>JADFXA010000395.1 GCA_015233755.1 Desulfamplus sp.
CTGAAGCAAAGCTCATGATTGGAATGGTTGATAGTGCAGAGAAAGGATTTGAGGAAGTTATTGCAAAATCACCTCAACTTTTTCCTAAAGCATATTATCATCTTGCAGCAATAAATGGTGATGGTATCAATAGAGATGGCGAGCTTAGAGTGAGTGGAGGCGATAATAATGATGGGAAGGTTGATAAGAGTAGATATTCACAAAATACAAGAGATAGAGCAGGAGTTTCACATTATTATTTAGGTCTTTACTACTATGAGATTAAAAATATAAAGAGTGCAAAAATTCATCTTATGAAGAGCCTTGAGACTCTATTTGATGAGAATAAGAAAAAGCATGCTCAGGTTATGCTGATGAAAGTTGAAATGAGAGAGCTTGATGCAAAGATGGAGTTAAGACGGAGGCGTAGATGAAAGGTTTTGTAATTGCAGGAACAGGTAGTGGATCAGGTAAAACTACTATTACACTTGGGATTTTAGCATACTTGTCAAAGCTCGGATATAAAGTTGTACCCTTTAAGGTTGGACCTGATTTTATTGATCCTGGACACCACACATCCTTAACAGGAAAAATCAGCCGTAATCTTGACTCGTGGATGCTGTCAAGGAGAGTTAATGAGAACATTTTTGCAAAAGGCTCTGAGGGTGCAGATATAGCTGTGGTTGAAGGAGTTATGGGGCTGTTTGACGGATATAGCGGAGTTTCAGAGGCTGGCTCAACCGCACAGATGGCAAAGTGGTTAAAGCTACCTGTAGTTTTAGTTGTAGATGCTAAAAGTATGGCAAGAAGTGCAGCGGCAATTGTTCAAGGGTTTGAGAATTTTGATCCTGCAATTGAATTTGCGGGAGTGATATTTAGCAAAACAGGAAGTCAGCGGCATTATGATTACCTCAAAGATGCAATTGAAGCTAACTGTCGTATGAAGTGTTTAGGACATATTCCAAGAACTCCTGAAATTACCATGCCTGAACGTCATTTAGGGCTTGTTACATCAGAAGAATACAAGCTCTCTTCAGAGATTATTACAAGAATTGTAGATTTGATTGACAGTAACACCTCCATAAAAGAGATGGTTCAGAATCTATCAGAGCATCAAAAGTTTATTATATCACAACCCTATAGCCAAAATAGTGGAACTCATCATCAAAATATCCGAATAGCAGTTGCAAGAGACAAAGCATTTTGCTTTTATTATCAAGAAAATATTGAAGCTCTTCAAAGATATGGGGCAGAAATTGTTGAATTTTCACCTATTGACTCTCCATCTCTGCCACCTAACATTCACGGTATATATTTCGGAGGTGGTTATCCTGAAATTTTTGCACAACAACTATCTGATAATAAAAGTTTAATAAAAGAGATAAAAGAGAAAAGTTTACAATGTCTGCCAATTTATGGCGAGTGTGGCGGATTTATGTATCTTTGTAAAGATATTACAGTTTCTGATGAATTAATGGTAAAGGATTATGGACAAAAAGCATTAGAGGTTACAGAGACAGATATAGATAACTTTGCAAAGATAGAAAAAATAAAAAACAAATATCCAATGGCTGGTTGTTTTCCGTTTTCTGCTATTATGTCAAAGAAGATACGTTCACTTGGGTATCGTCAGATAACTTTGAAGCAAGATACTATTATTGGCAAAAAAGGCGATATCTTAAGAGGGCACGAGTTTCACTACTCATCTCTTGAGAGTGATAATATCAATATCTGTGGAGATAATCATGATGGTGCAGCACAATTGATTAGAGTATATGATACAACTTCAAGAGATGGGCAAGAGCTGTCTCTTAATGGGTATCAAGTTAATAACACGCTTGGAAGCTATCTGCATTTACATTTTGAAAGTATGGAAGGTGGTGCTGCTTCAGCTTTTGTAGACATGTGTCGGAAATTTTGTAAGTTTTCTGAAGCGGATTCTTAAATCTATAAAACTGATTAAAATATTAAAAAATAAGGAAATAAATCATGAACCTACAAGAAATTAGTTTGAACGTGGAAGGTATGAATTGCTCACACTGCTCTGGGGCTGTAAAAAAAGCTATAGAAAGCATCAATGGGCTTTCTGATATTAAAGTTGATCTTAAGGATAAAAAGGCATTTTTTAAAACTTCTGATAACTCAAACGTCGATAAAGTAAAAGAGGCTATTATAAAGGCTGGG
>JADFXA010000396.1 GCA_015233755.1 Desulfamplus sp.
TATGTTGTGGGGGATTTATCGAGGTACTGCACTGAGCAAACATATAGGGGAAGAAGGCTATCGGTGTTACTTGAAAAAATAGAGCAAAAAATATCATCTCTTTTTAAGCTTTAGGCCGACAACTTTCTTGGCAGTAAATGCATTGAAGAAGTTGTCGGGTGATTATTAAAGCCTGAACACTAACTTACCTGATGCTATCAATAGCACTAATCCCAAAAAAATGAATAACGTTTTGGGTTGTATTTTCTTTGAGCCAAGATATGATCCTATAAATCCGAAAATAATTACAGGAATTGCTAAAAACCAAAGTGGTTGGGAATTATTATGTGATGCATAGTACCCAACTATTCCAGAAATAGAATTCAGTAGAATAAAAAGAGCAGAAACACCGGCTGCTATTTTTGCCTTAGACCAACCCATGAATAATATAAGCGGCGTTAAAAATATACCTCCACCAGTTCCAGTAATACCTGAGAATAGGCCTATTAAAGCTCCAAAAAATAGCTGAAGAAATATGTTAGTTTTTTTTACCTCTTCGTATTCTTTATATTTAAATATTAAGAATAGAGCGGATATTAGTAACAGTACTCCCATAAATATTTTAATAACTTCAATTGGGAGTTTTAAATATCCTCCGATAAATGCCATTGGTATAGATGTTATAATAAATGGAAAAAATAATTTGAATGAAAAATGTTTGTTTTGTATAAATTGAGTGGAGCTTATTATTGCGACAATGATATTTAAGTATAAAGATGTCGGCTTTATTAACAGTATAGGTATACTGAGCAAACTCATAACTGCAATATATCCACTTGCTCCAGCATGGCCAACAGATGAATATAAAAAAGCCGTAATTGAAATTGAAATTATTAGAAGTACCATTATTGTTGACTCCATATTATTCTATGCTCATTCCTTCTCAGCCACAGCCTCCACCTAAACCGCTACAGCCACCTCCACTACACGCTTTTTTTTGTCTTCCTTTTAATTTTGCAATATTTTTTTCATCTAAATGTTCTTCATAGACAAAAGGCAAGGCATCTTCAATAAAACCTGAAGCCTCTATCGGTTCAACGCCTGACCGCATTAGTATATCAAGAGGGTTCTGACCTATACCGCTAACAAGAACTGCACGACAGTCGCCAAGGACTTTTGCAAGCTGATGCCAGCGGGTTATACCTCCACCACTTTCTGGAGCTTTCCGTTTTTCTACAAAACGGTAAGAACCTTCATGCTGTTCCCAAATATGGAACACTTGTGCAGCTCCAAGATGCAGATTAATCAAAATTCCCTCCTGAGTAGCTACAGCCACATAAGGACGTTGTTCCACTAAAGAGGGCTTTATTTTTGAGCAAGAAGAAAGGCATCCTCTAAACTCTTCTGTTCTATCGTTCTCAATAAGACCCACTGCATCTGCTCTGCACCTTGTGCAGTGTCTCATCTGTGGAAGGTATTTTTCTGCTATGTTCTGAACTATTGACATCATCTCTTTATCTGGCTGTGGAATATGGGCAAAGGGTGTATTTACGTTAGGAAACATTGCCATACAGTTAAAAAGGTCTGCCCCAAGTTCCTCCATTTTTGCTGCAACTGCCTCAACATGGTTATCATTTATGGTGGGAATAACGATGCAGTTTATTTTAACTGTTATCCCAACCTCTTTAAGCCTTTTGATTGCCTCTGTCTGCCTCTTAAGAAGCAGTGATGCCCCTTGAACTCCTCTGTAAATAATATTTCCGTCATTTATACGACTATAAATCTTTTGTCCTATTTCAGGATCAACAGCACATACTGTAATAGTAACATGGGAGACTGCAATTTCTGCAAGCTCATCAATATAAGGAGCTATACCCATTCCGTTTGAAGAGACACATAGCAGCAGCTCAGGATATTTTTTATACATAAGTCTAAGGGTCGCCATAGTCTCTTCTGGATTTGCAAAAGGATCACCAGGACCTGCAATACCAGCCACCGATATGCGCGGCTCTTTTTCAAGAATTTTACCTACGTATATATTTGCCTGTTCAGGAGTCAAGATTGTGCTTGTAACACCGGGTCGAGATTCGTTTACACAGTCATATTTCCTATCGCAAAAATTGCATTTTATATTGCACTTTGGGGCAACAGGAAGATGCACTCTTCCATA
>JADFXA010000397.1 GCA_015233755.1 Desulfamplus sp.
ATGCTGTGACATGTTTGCCTGAACTACCATCTGGTAACTGTTTTTTTGATGAACCTAACAGCAGGACTCCAAAATCTTTTTATTTTGATCAGCTTATTGACTATATTGTTGGAGGATGTTGCACATACCCAAGTGGCTCTAAAGCAAACAAACCTAATTATGTTGGTACTGATGGCTGGTATTTAGAGCTACCTCCAGGGGAAAGAAACCTTGGTCAAGCCACTTTACTCGGTGGTTTAGTAACTTTTGCTACCTATAAAACTGACGTTACAGATATTTGTCTTTCAAGTGGAGAATCATTTTTATATGCTCTATACTATCAAACTGGAACATCATGGTATGAATCTATTTTCAACACAGATGTAGGGTTGACACAGGAAGATCCTCCTACAGTTTTAAATAGACTGGAACTTGGAAATGGACTTGCCCTTACTCCTAACCTTCATGTTGGTAGAGCAGATGGAACAAAAGCATTTGTGCAGACAAGCACAGGTGCTATTGTAGAAATAAGACAGCCAACATTACCTATAAAAGAGACAAAATCAAGGCGAAATAGTTGGCAGTGCAATTAGAATGAAACAATATAATTGTTAGTGCCTTGTTCTTAACTACAGAAGATATGGGTAACTCAAAAAAGTTACCCATATTTTTTTATTAAAGAAAAGAGTTACAAAATGAATTTTATGAAAATTAGATATTTAGATTTTATAGTTATTGTTATTATTGCAATAGGGCTTTTTTCTACATCTACATTATATGCAGGTATAGAGTGGAAAGAGTTCAGAAAAATACCGCTAACTAAAGAACCAATTGATATTGCAGTATCTATAAACGGTAGTTGGATATATGTATTACAAGTAGATAGTTCTATTCTGGTCTATTCATCTGGTGGAATTTTATTTGATACATTAAAGATGAGTAAAGAGATAACAGCTATTGAAGCAGGTCCTAATGATGACTCTTTGATATTAAGTTACAAGGACAAAGAGGTAAGTGTTATATCACTTGAGTATATAAGAGATATTAACATTGAAGGTTCTCCTTTCAAAGGCAATAAAGATGCTCCTGTAACTATTGTGGTTTTTATGGATTTTCAATGACCTTACTGTGCAAGGCTTGTGCCTACACTCGAGCAGGTGCTTGAGAAAAATAATGATAAAGTAAAATTAGTTGTTAAACACTATCCGCTTAAAATGCACAATTTAGCTTTAATGGCAGCAACAGCCTCTATGGTTGCACATAAAAAAAATCTTTTCTGGCAATACCATGATCTTTTATTCAAAAATGCTAAAGAGCTTAGTGAAGAAAAGATTATATCACTTGGCAATGAAATAGGAATATCTCCCGATGAAATAAAAAATGGAATTGAAACATTGCCTATTTTAGAACATATTTATAAAGATATAACTGATGCCGAGAAAGCTGGGGTAAATGGTATTCCTAAAGTATTCATTAATGGAAAGAGCCTCAACGAACGAACTTTAAGTGGTTTTCAGATAATGATTGATAATGTACTTCATTCAAATAAAAGCAAAGCTAAGGTAAAGCCAATGTCTAAAGACAATTGATATAATTTATAATTTTGGGAGAAAATTATGAACAGACTAAAAATTAAAACCAAAAAGCAACAACAGGCTACTGAGAGTGGATTCACCCTTGTCGAAGTATTAATATCAATGGTCATAATGGCTGTTGGTTTGCTTGCCATGGCAAGTATGCAGATTACAGCTATACAAGCCAACTCTTATGCCATTCATGTCAGTGAGGCAACGAATCTTGTTGAAGATATTCTTGATGAGTATCAAAAGATGGACTACGACAATCTTGTAGATGAGGAAGTCTCCCGAGATATATATACGGCATATACATCAGTTGAAAATAATATTCCTGCTGCAAACATGAAAAAAATTACGGTCGTAACTAAATGGAAATCTGGCAATAGAGACCATGAGATAACTTTTGGAACTATAGTTACCAAAAAAGTGGAGGATTAAAAATGAAAACAAAGGAAATATCAACATCGGGCTTCACTTTATTAGAAATATTAATAGCTCTTGCTATATCGGGTCTTATTATTGCGGCTTCTTTAAAAGTTTTTGATTATAGTAACAAATCTTATGTTGTGCAAGAAGATGTAGCA
>JADFXA010000398.1 GCA_015233755.1 Desulfamplus sp.
CTTGGCAAAGCTATTGTTAATCTTCTCAATTTTGATGAAGGTGAAAAGCTTGCAACAGTTCTGACAGTTCCCCAATTTGAAGCGGGGAAATATGTTATTATGGCAACTAAAAAAGGGCTTGTTAAAAAAACTGATTTGATGTCCTACTCTCGTCCACGTTCAGAAGGTTTAATTGGTATAAAATTAGTAGAGGGTGATGAACTTATTGCAGCACGCATAACTGACGGAACTATGGATATTTTTCTTGGCTCAAAAGGAGGGAAAGTTATCCGTTTCAGTGAAGAAGAGGTTCGTTCAGTTGGAAGAGGCTCTATGGGCGTTATTGGTATGCGAATAAAGGAGAGCGATAAGGTTGTTGGAATGGAGGCATTAAGCCATGGTCAAACTCTTTTAACTGTTACTGAGAATGGTTATGGTAAACGCACCAAAATTGAAGAATATAATAGTCAAGCTCGGGGTGGGCAGGGCGTTTTTTCAATCAAAACATCACAACGAAACGGTATGATGGTCTCTTTACTTCTTGTTGAAGAGAGTGATGAGCTGATGCTTGTTACAGATAAAGGCAAACTTATCAGAATTCATGTTGGAGGAATCTCAACAATAAGTAGAGCTACGCAAGGTGTGCGGCTTATCAATCTATCTGATGAAGAGAAACTTATAGCAGTGGCAAGGCTTCCTGAAGATGGCACAAATAAAGTTCAAAGATGTTCAGAGAGCCAAGAAGACGCTGAACAAGATTTTGAACAAGATTGTATTCAAGAAGATTTAGTAGATTCAGATCAAGATGATTCAGAAGAGTTCCAAGATGATGAAAGTTATGATGATTTAGACGAAGAAGAAGAGGCTGATGAAACAGATAGCTGAAATCCTTAAAAAATCTGATTATGGTTTGTATCTCTTTTTTGCGGTTAAAATTGATACTGGTAGAGCGGGAACATGAGGCGATGAAATTTATTGCTCAAGGATTTAAAAGGAGAAATGCAATGAAAGCAATACAACAGGCTGGATCACATAAAATCAACATTGTGATTGAAAAAGATGAATACGGCTACTACGCTTATTGCCCTGAATTGTCAGGGTGTCAGAGTCAGGGGGACACCTTTGAAGAGATTATGTTAAACATAAGAGAGGCAGTAGAGTTGTATTTAGAAACACTCGATCCTGAAGAATTGACGGAATCATTAAGCAAAGAGATTTATACTACCACTTTAGAGGTGGCAATTGCCTAAACAACCGAGAATGACGGCTCAAGAAGCAGCTTCAATGCTTATAGAGGTTGGATATAATTTTATTCGCAGTAAAGGCAGCCATAGGATTTACATTAAAGATGATGAACGTATAATTATTCCATTCCATGCTGGAAAGATACTGCACCCTAAAATAGTTAAGCAAATTTTGGAAGCTGTAAGCAAATAAGATGAAAGAGAAAGACAACGAACCGAAAATAAAAGAAAACAGCAATGAAGGACACAGAAAACGCCTTCGTGAGAAATTTCTCCAAAATGGTCTTGGTGGATTTTTAGACTACGAGGTTATCGAGCTTCTTCTTACCCTTAACACTCCGCGCCGTGATTGCAAATCAACTGCCAAAGAGCTAATAAGCAGATTCAAAACTCTTCAAGGTGTCTTTGAGGCAAATCAAGAGGAGCTTTCACGCGTAAATGGGATAGGGGAGGCTAATATTTTTGGCTTAAAGCTCATCAAAGAGGTTGCAGATAGGTATCTTCAAAAGAAGGTTACTGGTCGTGATGTGATAACAAACTCAAACGATCTTATCCACTATCTTAAAAATGCAATCGGACAGAGAACAAAAGAGGTCTTTGCTGGAGTCTTTCTTGATGCAAAAAACAGAGTCAATGCTCTTGAAATATTGTTTCAAGGTACTTTAACAATGAGTTCTGTTTATCCACGAGAGGTTATTATCAAGGCTCTTGAGCATCGGGCAGCTTCGCTTATTTTTGCTCATAACCACCCTTCAGGCGATTTTGCACCATCGCCTGAAGATATTGCGATTACAAAAAGGCTTGTTTTTGCATGTCGTTATGTTGGAATTACTGTGCATGAGCATGTAATTACTGGTGATAACGGTTACTATAGTTTTGCGGATCATGGATATATA
>JADFXA010000399.1:0-1244 GCA_015233755.1 Desulfamplus sp.
TATTTAGCATAATGATTAAACAACCTCCTAAATATTTAAGGTGATAGACGATGCAAGAACTACAAAGACTTTACGACAGAATAATCCAGAGGGCAAATATCAACTTAAGAGAACTTGAATTTGATGTAAATCCCTACGTTAAAGACCTTATTCCATTTGAGCAAATGGTTAAGTTTTATGCTTTTTTTGGTATATCACCTCACCACCCACTAAATTTCCAGTTTAAACACTCTAATTTAGCAGGTAGCTATTTTTTAGGGCAATGTAAGATTACAAATTCGCTTTTGTACAAAAGCGATATAAGAGGCGATGAGTTGAAGAAAAAGGGGGATATTTTTCAATATCAAAATTTTGAAATCCCTGTTAGCAGAGACGAGGAGATTTATATCAAGGACAGTATGCTAATAAAAACTCTTGTTCATAACTACTCCCATGATCCAGAAACACTTGAGGAATTTTTCATAAGAAATACTGTAGCTGCAAATTACGCAAATATCCACGGCTCTCCATCTGATGGCTCGTTCTTAGGCTCGTTTGCCACAGTTGATCTTACAACAATGAGAGACTGTGTTATTGGCAACTTTTCTTATGTCCAAGCAGGAGAAATATCTCACCTAAATATCCCTGCTGGAACTGTATGGGTGAAAAATCCCGAAGAATTTAATTTCATTTACCAGCATCCTGTTGATGCACTTAACGAATATATATATTTTAAGGCTGGTATCCCTCCAAGAGGAACATTTATTGATTTTGTTGAAGATAGAAAAGAGGCATTTCAAAGGGTATTTGATGTTATGAACATTGAACACTCAACACCTATTCCAAACAGTGCATCTTTAGATCGCTACGCAGTAAATAAGCCACCTACACACATAGGAGAAAATGTTCTTGTTGCCCAAAGGGCATATTTACAAAACGCATGGCTCGGGAAAGGAGCAAATGCTCAAGAAAACTGTTATATTATAAATTCACGTCTCGAAGGAAACAATGTTACTGCTCATGGTGCTAAAATAATTGGATCAGAACTTGGAACAAATGTCTTTGTTGGGTTTAACAGTTTTTTGAGGGGAGCTGCTGGAAAAGGTCTTACAATTGGAAAGGACTCAATTATTATGCCACATACAATTATTGATATTCGCTCACCTCTGAATATTCCAGAGGAACACCTTGTTTGGGGTATGATAAAATGTCAAAGCGACCTTGATAAGCATAGCATTCCAATATCTGAATTCTCCAAAATAACC
>JADFXA010000399.1:1251-2117 GCA_015233755.1 Desulfamplus sp.
ATGTCAAAGCGACCTTGATAAGCATAGCATTCCAATATCTGAATTCTCCAAAATAAACTCTAATTTTACTATGGGCAGCATGTTTTTTGAGGGTAATGGTGGCAGCTTTATAGGTGCATTTAAGGATAGAATACACCATATTTTAGAAGCAAATGGTGCTTTTTTTGATGGAAGCGAGAAAAAAGGCCATGCTCAGAAAAACCAATTTATTTCGTTTAACACCTTACAACCCTATCCAGAGGGAAAAAATAAAGGACTTTACCCAACTATAATGATACAACCATGATATGAAATCTTGAATTTGTAAAGGGATAAACTATGGGAGTTAAATATTCTGATAAGTACTCGGTTAAACATCTAAATAGAACAGTTGATCCTATAATAATTGCATCAACTCTTGAAGATGAAGCTGTGATAAACAAAACTAATAAAACAGTTACTTGCCAAAAATTACATGAAATTGCTCGTAATCTAAAAGTTCAACCAAAAGAAGTTGGGATTCAGGCTGAGCTTATGAAACTGAGAATTAGAGAGTGCCAACTTGGACTTTTTGGGCATGAACCTAATGGGAAAAATTTTAATATAGATGTCGAAATTTCAGAAGAATTAAATTCTGAAATTCAACAGATTACAACAGATGGAAGAACAACATGTATTAAATGTTGGGATATAGCATCAAAATTAAAAATAACGCTCTTAGATGTAGGTTCTGCATGTGAAAAATTGGGGATAAAGGTAAAATATTGTCAATTGGATGCTTTCTAATGCTCATTTTTGTTCCAACTAAGCATTTTTATTTTTTGTAATCTATTAAAGAAACTAAAAAAGCCTATATGTTATACAATTAGGGGTTAATTGTATAACAT
>JADFXA010000039.1 GCA_015233755.1 Desulfamplus sp.
AAGGATAATTAGGGCAGAATTACAATGGTAAATATTTTGGAGACAGAGGTTTTAATAATAGGTGGCGGTGCAACAGGAACAGGTGTTGCAAGAGATTTAGCTTTACGTGGAATAAAATCAATTCTTGTGGAAAAAGGCGATATTAACGCTGGTGCATCTGGCGGAAATCATGGATTATTGCATAGCGGTGCAAGATATGTCGCAAATGATGTTGAAAGTGCGGTTGAATGTATGGAGGAGGGTAAAATATTAAAAAAAACCGCTCACCACTGTATTGATGACTGTGGTGGACTATTTATTGCAGTTGAAGGTGATGATGAGAAATATATATCAGAATTTCCAGCACTTTGTGCAAAAAGTGGTCTTTATTGCAAACCAATATCAATACAAGAGGCTTTTGAAAGAGAGCCAGAGTTATCAGATAAGATAATAGCTGCTTGTGAAGTTGAAGATGCAGCAATTGATCCTTTCATGCTCTCTCTTGAAAATATTGCTGAGGCAAAAGCCTTTGGATCAAAACTTTTTTGTTACACAGAAGCAGTAAAATTTGAGATTACAAATCATAAAATAGTAAGGGTGCATCTTAAAAATATCCGTTCAGGTGAAAACTTTTGTGTTGAACCACAGATAGTTGTAAATGCTTCTGGTGCGTGGGCAGGAATTGTGGCTAATATGGCTGGTGCGTGCATAAATATTGTCTATTCAATGGGAACACTTCTTGTAACTCAAAATAGAATATCAAATGGCGTAATCAATAGGCTGCGGCCACCATCAAACGCTGATATTCTTGTTCCGGGTGGAACTGTCTCAATAATTGGCACAACATCAGTAAGAGTTGACGATCCTGATAAAATAATACCTACTATTGCGGAAACTGATCTTATTGTTGAACAGGGGGCAAAGATGGTTCCAGCTCTTGAAAATATAAGATATATAAGAGCTTATTCAGGTGTTAGACCTCTTGTAAGTCTTGGAGCTTGCGGGTTAGATGATAGAGATGTAAGTAGAAATTACACACTTCTTGGACATGAGAGTGATGGGCTTGATAATTTTATCACAATTACAGGCGGAAAACTCACAACTTACAGGCTTATGGCAGAGAAGACAGCAGATATGGTGTGTGCGAGAATAGGAAACAAAAATCCATGCCTGACACGAACCAAACCTCTTCCATCATCTATGGAAGGCAAATGGACAGAGCCGGGTAGTGCTCCAAAAAGATGGATACATAAGCCAGATAATGCAAAAGATAAGATTTTATGTGAATGTGAGATGATCTCTGAAAAGACAATTGACGATGTTGCTGCTGAGCTTAAAAAAGGCAGCGAAATTCCAAACTTACTCAATATTGGAAAGAGAAGCAGACTTGGTAAGGGGCCTTGTCAAGGTGCCTTTTGCAGCGTTAGAGTGCTTGCCCACATGTATGATAAAGAGGTCTTGACAGGAGAAAATGGGATTGTAGATATTAAAGCATTTCTAAATGAGCGTTGGAAAGGGCAAAGACCCATTTTCTGGGGAGATCAGCTTATTCAAGCAGAACTTACAGAGGCTATGCACAGCGGCTTTTTTGATCTTGAGCTTGCAAATTAGACCCAACGTACTAATTTTTAAAATTGAATTGATCTATTGCATAATTTTTTTAGCTCAACTCTAAAAGAGAGGAGATATAGATAAAATGGCAGATAAAAAAGCAATACTAATAGTTGATGATCAAGAGTCCATTATAAAATCATTAAAGAGATTTTTATTGCAAGAACCTTATAATATTCTCTCAGCACCAAACGGACCTGCTGCACTTGAGCTTATAAAAAACAGAAAAGATTCCGATGAAATTTTCTTGATTATATCAGATCAGCGTATGCCTCATATGACAGGAGTTGAGTTTCTACAAAAAACGATTGATATGCTCCCTGATGCAATAAGATTTATTCTAACAGGTTATGCAGATACACATAATATAAAAGATTCAATGAAAAAAGGGATTATTCACAGGTATATAACCAAACCATGGAACAATGATGAACTCCTTATTATGATTAGCCAAGCTTATCAATATCCTGAAAAGCTGATAAAGGTTGTCAATTCAGATGTTAATATACTCTCTGAATCACATGAGCTTAATATAATAGAAAAAGAGATAAGAGAATTTAATCAACGAAGTAAAGATATATCGCTTGGAAGAATGGCTTTGCATCACGGTTTTATTAATCAAGAGCAGTTGGAAGCTTCAATGACTTCAATGCAGATTGAACGCCAAGCAGGCAGAGAAGTTTCGCTTGAGAATATACTATGTGAAAAAGGATTTATCTCATCAGCTGAGATAGGTAAACTTCTTGCCGCGACTCGTAGAAAACTTGGTAAAACTTTTGGGGCTATTGCAGTAAAAGATTATGGAGTAAAACCTATTGATATTGCAAAGGCTCTTGAAACTCAATCAGAAGAGTTCACCAACACATCTGTTTGCCGTCTTATTGGAGATATTCTTGTTGCAGAGAACATATTGACCGAAGATCAAAAAGATTCCATCATAATTGATATGACATATTTAGAGAAAGAAGAGCTGACTTCTGATGATAGTGGAAACGTTGAAAATCAAAGCAGCACAAATCAGATAAGCGATAAATTAATACTAAATAAGAAGAAGAAAAATTTTTTCAGACAGCGCGCCTTTGATAAAATTTTTTGTAAATCTGTAATTAATAATAATTTCGCTACTGAAGCAGAGGTATTAAAGGCCTTAGAAGAACAGCTTATCCATTTTACAAAACAATTTGAAGTAAAGTTAATTAAAGATATTTTAATCGAACGTTCTGTAATATCCCAAGAACAGGCTCGATTTATAGCAGATCAAAGCAGCCTAACTAATCAAAAAAAGATCACAAACAAAACAAATAGTTACGACAATGCCAATAATAAAAAGATAATAACTATTGAGGAAAATAGTTCCTTTAAATTAACATTAAGTGATGATGAACTCGAAGCAAAAATAGAGATTATAGGTGATATTCCTAAAGATATGAGTGTAGAGAAACTAAAGGATCTCCTCGCTCAACATCAGATAGTTTATGGCCTTGCTGATGATGTTGCAATTGAGCTATTCCTAAGAGGTAATAATATAGAAAAAAAACCATTTTTAATTGCAAAAGGCAAGCCTGTAAAGGAAGGTCGAAATGCAATTGTTAAATATTTTTTTAAAGATCACAGTGCCAATTTTGGGAAAGAGCTTGAATCTGGTAAATTTGATTATAGAGAGAGAGACGAAATGGTGAACATCTCACAAGGGACTATTTTAGCTGAAAAAATACCTCTTATACCAGCAATTAACGGCATAAATGTTAAAGGATACGAAGTAGCATCATCACCTCCATCTGATGTAACTCTTGATTGCGGAAAAGGAGCTGAAATATCTAAGGACGGTTTAAGAGTTATCGCCACAGATAATGGACGACCAGACATCTCCCTTGGAGGGAAAATAACTGTTCTACCTGCGATAGTAATTAAGGGAGATGTAAATTTTAAAACCGGCAATATAAAATTCAGCGGAGATGTTACTGTTAATGGAACTATATTGTCAGGCTTTAGTGTAATTGCCAATAATTTGACCGTGAACGATATTCAAGAGGGTGATGTTAATATTGTCAATACTCTTTTAGTTAAAAACAGTATTAATAACTCAACAGTTAAGACGGGTGGGAAAATAGCCGCCCAAATTATTACAAATAGTACTATTATTGCTCGTGGTGATGTTATTGTCCAAAAAGAGATCGTTGACTCCACAATTATCACAAGTGGTAAGGTTATACTCCCAAGAGGTAGAATTTTAGTTAGTACAATTCACGCTGCAAAAGGTATTTTTGCTATGAACATTGGCAGCGATGTTTCACCTCCATGCATCCTTTTTCCAAGTTCCGACGATCATTCTCTTGATATAATTAAATCATTTAACGATAAAATTGGTTATCAAAAAGATATTTTTGTAAAACTTGAAGCTTTTAAAGCTCAATATGAGCAGCAAAGCTGGAGTCAACTTACAAATCTTTCGGAAACATCAAAGCTTCAAGAGCAGCTTTCGATAGAGAAAAAAAACATTCTTAAACAGCTGCATAGTTATGAAAGTAAAACAGCATTAAATAAATCTGATACAAACGATAATTCTAAAAAACAGCTTACTCAATCTTTGTCTGATATTGATAAAAAGATATTACAAATGGATGAAACGATAAATAAGCTCTTTGATGAACATGATACTACTCAAAGTAAAATAACTGAAATTAAGGTCAAAATAAAAGATGTGGAACAGCAGATGCAAATATTGTTAAACGAGAAAGAGCGATTTGAAAAGTGGTATAACGCAGAAAAAGAAGAGGCTCATAAACAAGGGGTTGGGGTTTATGTTCAAGGTACAATAGTTGCAAGGACTCAGATTAAATGCAACGAATGCTCTATTGTTTTAAGCAGCAATATCAGAAACTCTAAAATCTATAAGGTAGTTAATAATAACGATCCATCTAATCCATTCTATGAGATGAGGATAGATTCTCTTGCTTCAAAGGGCAGCCAGCCTCATGTTTACAGAAACTAAACATGAGTTTTTAAGGAAATAGAATGCCAGATAATAACACCATACTCATTGTTGACGATCAAGAGTCGATCATAAAATCTTTGAAACGGCTATTGCTGCCAGAGCTATACAATATTCTCTCTGCACCAGATGGTGAAACTGCTCTTCAAGTTATTAGTGAACACAAATCCAACTTATCAGCATCTAATTCCTTAGATGCTGATAAGTTGGATAAGAGTAGTAAACTAGACCAACAAGGCAATATTTTTTTGATAATATCTGACCAGAGAATGCCAAATATGACGGGCACACAATTTCTTGAAAAGACAATGGAGATATTGCCTGATGCTGTAAGATTTATTTTGTCAGGATATGCAGATAGATATGATATTGTAAAAGCATTAAATCAAGGAATTGCCCACAGATACCTCACTAAACCTTGGAACAATGACGAGCTTTTGATTATGATTCGTCAAGCATACGAATCACCTGAAAAGATAAGAAGATTTGTAAATAATCATAGTTCAGAACTGTCTGAAATCAATATAATGGATAAGGAGATAAGGCAATTTGAGGAACATCGAAAAGATATGTTTCTCGGAAGGGTGGCTGTGCATCATGGATTTATTACTCAAGAAGAGTTAGATAACTCACTTACGGCTATGCAGAGTGCACGTCAAGCTGGAAGGAATGTATCTCTTGAGAATATTCTGTTTGAAAGAGGTATTATCTCATCAGAAGATATGGGCAAAATTGTTGCCGTAACCAAAAGACGAATGGGAAAAACTTTTGCAAAAACTGCTATGCAAAATTTTGGAGTTGCTCAATCAGATATTGACAAGGGACTTACGATTCAAGCTCAAGAGTTTAGTAACACAAGCACTTGCAGACTTCTTGGTGATATTCTTGTTGCTGAAAAGATCATCACTGAAGAACAAAAAGAGTCAATTATAATCGACCAGATTTATTCAGAAAGAGAGCTTTTATCTTCTGGCATTAATAATAAAACTTGCACAATTTCAATAGATAGAGTCGATAGTATAGAGGAGAAACAAAATAGAATTAAAGATGAAGAAAAATTAATTGATGATGAAACAGAAAATGATAAAGATACACTAACAGTAGATACAACAGAAGAGTGTGCAAAGAGCGCGCTAACACTTAAAAGAAGGAAAAAAAAATTTTTTCATCAAAGGGCTCTTGATAAACTTTTCTGTAAATCTGCTATTAATAGAAATTTTGCAACTGAAGACGAAATATTGAAAGCTCTTGAAGAGCAGCTTATCCACTTTACAAGAACATTTGAGATAAAGTTAGTTAAGGATATTCTTGTTGAACGCTCTATAATGTCACAAAATCAGGCACAAATTATTATTGATTCTATTTTACAGCCTCAGCACCCCTCAATGTTACAACCTCAAAACTTCGAATCTAATCACCATAAAAATAATCAAAACCTATCTCTTCAAAATCCAGAAAGTGCTGTTAAATCTGACTCTGTTGGCACAGAAAAGAGATTTGAGACAGAAAAAAGAGATTATAGAAATAACGAACCTTTTGAGGTAATCATCTCTAAAGATGAGCTTGAAGCCAGGATTTGGCTTGTTGATAATAGTGAGATACAAAAAGATATTACGCAAATGACCCCAGAAAAACTAAAAGAGATCCTGGCCACGAAATATAATATAGTTTATGGGCTTGTTGACGATGTAGCAATTGAACTTTTTTTACGCCAAGCTGCTTTAAAAAAAGATAAACTTACCTTTATAAAAGAGAATAGTTTTCTCATTGCAAGGGGGAAGCCTGTAAAGTTAGGGCGAAATGCTCTTATAAAATACTATTTTGAAAATGAGAATACGCGGTTTGGTAGAGAGCTTCCTTCAGGTAAATTTGATTATAGATACAGAAACGAAATTCCTAATATAAATCAAGGGGCTCTTTTAGCTGAAAAAATTACATCTATCCCATCAATCAATGGTATGACTGTAAAAGGTGTTGAGATTATAGCACCAACTCCTATTGATGTTAATATTGATTGTGGAGATGGAGTGGCGTTAACAGAAGATGGTTTAAGAGCCATTGCAATTGCAGATGGAAAACCTGATATAACGCTAAGTGGTAAGATAAGTGTTCTTCCTGAAAAATTAGTCAAGGGGAATGTCGATTTTAGAACAGGAAATGTGAAATTTAGCGGCGATATAGTTGTTCAAGGAACTATTTTACCAGGCTTTAGCGTAACAGGTTGTAATCTTACGGTTAATGATATTGATGAAGCTGATGTTGATATCACTAACACTGTTTCTGTAAAGAACAATATCAACGCGTCTTTAGTTAAAACTGGAGTTTTACTCACAGCTCAAACCATAAAAAAAAGCAAAATTATTGCTCATGGTGATGTTGTAGTGCAAAAAGAGATAATTGACTCAACCATTATTACAAGTGGTAAAGTTATTGTTCCAAGAGGTAGAATTATTGCGAGTACAATTCATGCTGCTAAAGGGATAGAAGCTATGAATATTGGCAATGACTTATCTACTCCTTGCCATCTTTTTCCAGGTTCTGATGATCATGCGAAAGAGGTTATTAAAGTGTTATCCGCAAAAATTGACAGCCATAAAGAGCAGCTTGTTAAACTCGAAGCTATTGAAAAACAGTATGATACTCAAAGTTTAAAGCAATTAAATGATCTTGCTGAACTCTCAAGGCTTCAAGAGAGACTTGTAATAGAGAGGAGAAAGACTTTAGAGGATAAAAAAGGTGTTGCAAGTGCTATTGTAAAAAAACAGATGGATGAGTTCTTGGTTGATCTTGACAAAAGGGCTTTAAAAATGGATGAAACTATTAACACCTTATTTGATAAAAACGATCTTATACAGACCAAAATATCTGAAATTAAATCTAAAATTCGAGCTGTGAGAACAGAGATAGAAGGACTTTTAAAGGAGAAAAATAGTTTTAAAGTATGGTATGATTCCCAAAAGGAGGAGGCTCATAAAAACGGGATTGGTGTCTCAGTGCAAGGAACAATTTTTGCGGGAACTCATATTACAGGAACTGCCTGTTCCATGACGGTGAAAGATAATATAAGAAATTGTAAAATCCAACAAGTGATAAACAAAAAAGATCCTAATAACCCATTTCAAGAGATGTTAATCTTGCCATTAAGTTCAAGAGGCAAACCGCATGTTTATAGAACATAGTAGGTAATAAACCTATAAGGTATAAGATAAGATGGAAGAGAACAAAAGAGTCTTAGTAATTGATGATGATGAAGGAATCCGAGAGACATATCAAGCTATATTTACTCCTGAACAGGAATCGGAAATAGACCAAAAAGGAGTTGCTCTTTTTGGCGGTAACTCATTAAAGCCCAAGTTTAAGAATAATATAGATTATCAAGTCTGTGTAGCTGAAAACGGAAACCAAGGTATCAAGCTTGTAAAAGAGTCATTAGCAGAGAATAGACCTTTTGCAGTTGCCTTTATTGATATGAAAATGCCAGGTATCAATGGTTCTGAAACATCAAAGCAGATATGGGATATTGACCCAAAAATCAGAATAGTCATTGTTACAGCTTATAGTGAATATACATCAGATGATATAATTTCTACCACAGGAAGAGATGATATCTTTTACCTTAGAAAACCATTTAACCATGAAGAGATTCTCCAATTTGCCCGTGCCTTGACAAACGAGTGGAATTTAGAACGAAAACGAGATCTGCTGAAAATTGAACTAAAAGCTGCAAACCAAGCTTTAGAGGATATGAATAGCTCGCTTGAAGGTATGAATAAAATTTTGGAAGATATGAATAAAAACCTTAAAGATAAGGTTGAAAAACAGGCAGCTTTGATTGTTCAAACAGACAAGATGGCATCAATAGGAATTCTTGCTGCTGGTGTCGCACATGAGATAAACAATCCCCTATCCTTTATTAATTCCAATCTTTTAGCTCTTAAGAGGTATCTAACAAAAATTGATGTTCTTCATCGTAAATATGATGATGTCGAACTTTTTCTCCGCTACTCTGGGCTTGATAACGCCCCAGCCCTTCTTGAAGAGCTCGCAGAGTTTAAGAAAGAGAACAAGACAGAGCTTATCATGTCAGATATTTACGATTTAACTGATGAATCCCTTGATGGCATAGATGAGATAAAGACCATTGTGGATAATTTAAAAACATTCTCAAGGATTGATGAGCCTTCATACAGCTATCTTGATATAAACAGAGCCATTGATAATACTATAAACATTTTGTGGAATGAGCTTAAATATAAAGCTGAAATCATAAAAAATTATGGTCGTATTCCTGAAATAAGGTGTTTTCCTCAAAAAATAAGCCAAGTATTTATGAACCTTATTCTAAATGCGGCTCAAGCGATAGAGAAACAAGGGACAATAACAATATCAACTAAACTTGTTACAACAGATCAACAAATCGATTTTATTGAAATTAAAATCAAAGATACAGGATGTGGTATTCCAAAAGAGAACCTAAATAAACTTTTTGATCCATTTTTCACAACAAAGCCAATTGGAAAAGGTACAGGATTAGGACTTAGCATCACTTACGAGATCATAAAGGCTCATAAAGGCTCAATTGAGGTTTTAAGTGAACTTGGAAAAGGAACTGAAATGGTTATATTGCTTCCCTTTTAATATACAGACAAATTTGGAGAAAATATCATGAAAATCAAAGGGTTAAACGAATTGCTTATAAGAAGATATTCAGACATATCAACCTATAAAAAAGGTGAGAAATATCTAAAAAAAGGAAATATCCTCTCCATTGAACAGCATGGACAGACCCTTTGTGCCATGATTGAGGGAGATAATAGAATATCATTTGAGACTAAAATTCTGTTTGATATTGGTGGTATTCTTGATGTTGACTGTTCTTGCGAAGGAGCAAACTGGTGTGAGCATGTTGTGGCAACTCTTCTTGGAGCTATCAATCAACCTGAGATGATAAAGCACCGTCTTGATTTAAAAGAGCTGTTGGAGAAAAGAAATTTAGATGAGTTAAAAGGTTTGATTATCAAAATTTCTGAAAACAATACAGATATGGAGCATCTTTTTGTCAGATATTTAAGCGAGATAGATGCACAGAGCAAAAGCAGCTCTTCAGATAACTTGGGGAAAGATATTTTAAGCAGCAAAATCAGCCAACTACTAACTGGAAAAGATGGTGTAAGCGGCGGGGAGGGTGCAAGTGGTAAAGAAGGTGATTTTGTAATTGTTGATTCTAACCCGTTTGCAAAAAAGGTAAAGCATATTATTAAAAAATATGAAGGCAGACCCAACACTGATGATGCTATTTCAGAGCTGTCTGCTCTGGTAGATGAAGCTTTGGAGTTTGTTTTAAATGGTGATGGAAGAAATGCCCTTGCTGTTATGGAGCCTATAATAAACATCTATGTTCAGCAGTGGATGGAGCTTGATGGTTCGCTTGGCGATACATCTCTTTTCTTTGAAGACCTTGATATGGCTTTTGCAAAATCAATTCTTATTGGTGAGATGACGAGGGACGAAAATCGTAAATACATAAAAAAAATAGAGCAGTGGCAGCAGAAATTGGATAGTGATGGTATTGACAACGCATTTGTATTAAGCATGGCTTCGCTTCTTCAGGGTTGGGACGATCCTATTTTGCGGCTCATTCTGATTGGAGAAAAGGTATCAATGTCTGTTTGGGGGAAAAATATTCCTGAATACGCATCACTGCTTACCGCAATCCGCCTTGAGATACTTGATATTCAAAAGAAATATCAAGAATATCTAAATCTTGCCCTGCATGAAGAGTGTTTCTTTGATTATCTAATGATGCTGATAAAGGTCAAACGACCCGAAGATGTTGTGGAAAATGGGAAAAGAATGCTTATATACAATTATCAGGCACTTACGCTTGCAGATGAGTTGAGACGAAATGGCTACCTCAATGAGGCAATTGAAATTGCAGAGTATGGCTTGACTCTTGAAGGGGCATCGCTTTCAAAACTTGCGCTATGGCTAAGTGAAAGAAATGAGGCTCTTGGAGAGAGAAAAAAGGCTTTAGATGCTTTAATTATAGCATTTCGAGAAGAGCCATCTTTAAATGATTTTTTACGGATACGAGAACTTGCAAACAACGATGAGTGGCCCGAAATTCGTAACAATTTACTTACAGAGATTGGGAAAGCAACTTTAAGCAAAACAACATTTAATATCTCTGATATTATAGATATTTTTCTACATGAAGGCCTGTTAAACAAAGCTATAAAAATTGTAGATAAAGAGAGCGAACACTATAAAGAGGTTTTAAGGGTTCTTGATGCTGCTATAAAAGAGAAACCAGAGTGGGTAATTAAAAATGCTTGTGCAAGGGCAGAGGAGATTTTTGAGCAAGCAAACGCAAAGCATTACAACAAAGCAGCAACTTTTCTGAAAAAAGCTCAAATAGCCTACAATCAGACTAAAATGGTTGATCTGTGGAGTGATTACAAAAATGGGCTGTTAAAAAAACATGCAACTAAACCTAAACTTATGGCATTGTTAGAAAAATTATAGAGAATAAACCATATTTTATGAATTTAATGAACTCTTACCCAGATTTTAACCTGCAAAATATTAATTTAAAATCACCATTTAAGCTGATCTCTCCTTTTAAACCAACAGGAGATCAGCCAAAAGCTATTGAATATCTTGCAAAAGGCATTTTGCAAGGTGAAAAGCATCAGGTTTTGCTCGGAGTTACAGGCTCTGGCAAAACCTTCACGATGGCAAATATAATAACGGCTGTTGGAAAACCAGCATTGGTTATTGCACCAAATAAAACCCTTGCAGCTCAGCTGTATAACGAATTTTCTTCTCTTTTCCCCCATAATGCAGTTGAATATTTTGTAAGCTATTATGATTACTATCAGCCAGAAGCCTATATTCCATCAAGTGATACCTATATCCAGAAAGATTCTGCCATAAATGAGATGATCGATAAGATGAGACACTCTGCTACACGCTCTGTTCTTGCAAGAAATGATGTGATTATCGTTGCCAGTGTCTCTTGCATCTATGGACTTGGAGCACCCGAAGATTATCTTGCTTTGAGAGTTGAAATTAGTGTTGATATGGAGATGCCGCGAGAGTCTCTTTTAGCTGGATTAGTAGATATACAGTATGAGAGAAACGATGTTGACTTTCATCGTGGAACTTTCCGAGTAAGAGGTGACAGAGTTGAGATTTTTCCTGCTTATGAAGAGGATAAAGCTCTTAGGATTGATTTTTTTGGAGATACGATTGAAAATATATCTGAAATTAATCCTCTCAAAGGCGATATTATTAACTCTCTTCGTAAAACAGCCATCTTTCCAGCATCTCACTACGTTACACTGAAACAGACAAGAGAGAGGGCAGTAAAGGGGATAAATGAAGAACTTGCCCTTAGACTTGAATATTTTTATAAAGAGAACAAACTTCTTGAAGCTCAGAGATTAGAAGAAAAAACACGCTACGATCTTGAGATGCTTAATGAGATTGGCTATTGCACAGGTATTGAAAACTACTCAAGACACCTGACAGGCAGAAAAGCTGGCGATCCTCCACCTACCTTACTTGACTATTTTCCTGATGACTTCTTGCTCTTTTTCGATGAAAGCCATATTTCAGTGCCTCAGATTGGGGCAATGTATAAAGCGGATCTCTCAAGAAAGAGTACTCTTGTAGAGTATGGATTCCGCCTTCCCTCGGCAATAGATAACCGCCCTTTAAAATTTGAGGAGTTCAAAGAGAAGGTTTCTCAGGTGATTTATGTCTCTGCGACACCAGCAGACTATGAGCTTGATAAGGCTAAAGAAAATATAGTTGACACTAAAAATGATGACTGTGTTTCTGAAAAAATAGCAGCTTTTATTGAGCATAGAGGAAGAGTTGCCGAACAAATCGTCAGACCTACAGGACTTCTTGATCCCGAAGTTGAGATCAGAGATGCAAAACATCAAGTTGATGATCTTTACGAAGAGATACTAAAACGTGTAGAACCTATTAATCCTTTATTATCTCTGAACAAACGAACCTCTAACAATTATACAGATATATTAAGCTTATCTAATACTCAAGCAGCTGAGTCTGAAAATTATACAAAAAAGATTGAAAAAACAAGGGTGTTGGTTACTACCCTTACCA